>JBKJKS010000221.1:0-23783 GCA_046597295.1 Saprospiraceae bacterium | reverse complement strand
CCACCGGGAAATCCTTGGTATAGCCATAGCCGCCGTGCACCTGCACGGCATCGGTGCTTACCTCCACCGATATTTCGGAGGCATAATACTTGGCCATGGCCGCCTGCTTGGTGCATTTTTGACCGGCGTCTTTCATCTGCCCGGCCTGCCGGGTAAGCAGTTCGGCCGCCTCGATCTTGGTGGCCATATCGGCCAGTTTGAAACTGATGCCCTGGAAGTTGGCAATGGGCTGGCCAAACTGGTGGCGCTCTTTGGCATACTTCACCGAAGCTTCATAAGCGCCTTTGGCAATGCCCAGCGACAGGGCCGCGATGGAAATGCGCCCACCATCGAGAATTTTCATGGATTGAATAAAGCCTTCGCCCTCCAGCCCCAGCATTTGGCTTTCATGGATCCGACAGTTGTCGAAGACCATTTCGGCGGTTTCACTGGCGCGCATACCGAGTTTGTTTTCCTTTTTGCCGGACAGGAAGCCCGGTGTACCGCGCTCGACCACAAAGGCGGTCATGCCGCGGCTGTCCAGCGGGTCGCCGGAACGGGCAATCACCACGGCGACATGGCCGCTTTTGCCATGGGTAATCCAGCTCTTGGTGCCGTTCAGCACAAAGTGGTCCCCATCGCGGGTCGCCGTGCATTGCATGCGCATGGCATCGGAGCCGGTATTGGGCTCGGTGAGGCCCCAGGCCCCGATCCATTGGCCGGTAGCCAGCAGAGGCAAATACTTTTGTTTTTGTTCCTCGTTACCGAAAGTAAGGATGTGATTGGTACACAGCGAATTATGCGCTGCTACGCTCAGGCCGATAGAGCCGCAGACCTTGGCGATCTCCTCGATGACCGTAATGTATTCCTGGTAGCCCAGGCCGGCACCTTGGTAGGCTTCCGGTACCAAAACGCCCAGAAAACCCTGTTCCCCCATCCGATGGAACAGATCCATCGGGAAATGCTGGCTCTCATCCCATTCCATGACGTGCGGACGGATATAGGCCTCCGCAAAGGCGCGGGCGCTTTCGCGAATCATCTGCAGGTTGTCGGCAGCGGTGGTGGTTTGTCCCATGCTATAGTTTCAATTAGAGTAAAATGCTAAAAAATCAGGCCGCTGGTTGTGACGCGGTGCAAAAACGGCTCCAAGGTAGGCCGATTGCGCGGACCCCCGCCGTCCGTTTTACGTAGGGCCAACTTTTGGTTGACCGGATGCCCCGGGGTAGCCAATCAAAAATGCACCTGCAGCGAATCGCGCATAGCGTTGGATTTGTTGCTATTCTGCATCCAGTAAGGCTCCAGGCGCACGGTTTTCAGCTGGCCTTTGCTCATCAGTTTGCCATTATCAGTTTCTTCCCAACCGAGAATCCGATAGGGCGAGGTCGGTTCGAAGCGGATGGTCAGGCTGCGCGGTATATCCTCGTAGGTCACGCGGAGGGTATTTTCACGGTCGCCTTTGTCCATCGCCAGCGTTGCGGTGTGGGTTTCAAAAGGCTTATGTCGAAAGCGCAGATATAAGGTGGCGGGAACAATCTGCACCCTGCCCATCCGGATGAGGTCAGGATGCAAACGCAGGTGCATCCACAGGTCGTCTTCCAGGATGGTCAAAGGTAGCCGCAGGTCCATGTCTCCTTCTTGCTCGAAGTAGGAAAACTGCCGAATGCGATACTCCTTTTTGTCGAGGTTGAATTGGGTGAATACGTGGCCGCACCAATCCTGGACGGTGCTGGTGATTTTCAGGGTGGGGGTGCCGTCGATGGGGCTAAACACGGATTGCATCACGGAGTAGTCATAGATACCGGTATGAAAACGGCGGACGCTATTCATCTTCAGCACCGGAACGCGATCATCACCGGCTTTGGCAGGATCGTCGAGTTTGACCTGTTTCTGACGCGAAAAGTCCTCGGTCACGAAAATGTTCACCTGTTCGGCCGGACGCTCTTCGCCATACCGCTCCTGGGTCACCGCGTAGGTGCTCAATTCGGCTTTGCCCTGGTACCAGTAGGCATCGAAGTCAATGGGCGCCAAAGCCGCCACCGGTACAGCTGCCGGCAAGGCGGCACTGGCCGGGGGCTTCCCGGTCGTGGGGCCACAGTTTTGCAAAAAAAACAGGGCGGTGCAGTACAAAGTCAGGTGCAGAAAACGGATCATGATGATGCTTTTAGGAAGTAACAAATATTACGGGAAATGGTCAGCGGCGGTGGTAAATTTCTATCCACACCCCGGCGTGGGCGCGCCGGTAACGTAAATCCCAGTCCCGGCGCAGCCGCGCGTAATCGGCGGCCGAAAGATCGTTGAACACGTTGGACGCAAAAATGTAGGTGTTATGCTGCCAGTCCAGTTCGGCCAGCCGACGGGGGTCGCCATTCAGTAAGATGTGCTCTCCGCTGCCTAAATTTGGAAAAAGCGAACCAACCGTCTGGAAGTCGACCCCTTCTTTTTCCAGGAAAGCCAGCCCCTCCGCCCGCAGCTGATGATAGGGCTGGTGGGCCAGGGTGCTGTCCCAATCCATCGAAATGCCCGGCGGATACACCCAAAGATTACCAGTCGCCATCGCAACGGTCAGGCCGGAGAACAGCCAGACTTTCACCCGGCCGCTCCAGTCAGCCTGCGCAATCCATTGAAAAACAAGCAGGTGAAACGTTAGAAACCCGGCCAGAAAGTAGCGGTGTGCCGACAGATTGTGGTACAGAATGGCGGAAGGGCTCAGGAAAAACCAAGTCAGGATCAACAACAGCAGCAGCGCAATGCCAAGTGATCCGAAACGAAAAGATGAAGAAAGACTTTTACTACGCCAAAATTTCCATAATAGCGTACCGACCACCAGCCATTCGACCACCCGCCCGAAATCGAGCCAACGCCAACCCAGAACGAGTATATTTTTGAGCAACGCCAGCCCCTGCGCCCGCTCGAAGGCCGGCGCCCAGGAGGAGCTGGGGTGGTAACCGGTCCAGCCCGTCGCCCGCTGGTGCCACCACAGGAACCCGGCGGCAAGGACAAAACCTGGCAGGAAAGCATACGGCATACGGAATGCGGCATGCGGCATGGGGGCGACCCGGGGGATAAAATTCCGTAAGCCGAATTCGCCATTCCGAAATCCCCATTGCCAGACGAACAATACACCGGAAATCATCATACCGCGCATGCTGATGGCGCACAGGCCTAGCACGGCGAAGGCGAGGAGCCAGCGTTTTTGCCCGAGCGTGGCCTCCACCGCCAGGAGAAAGAAACAGGCCAGGGCGACGTCCGGACTGACCAGGGTCATCTGGCCGGCCAGCACGGGATCGAGCAGCACCAGGGGCAACAGCCAGAACGCCCACTGGTCGCCGCCCAAACGTTGTCCCAATCGGTACAGTACCAGGACGATGGCCCATAGAAAAGGGAGCATCGCCCAGTGACTGACGGGCAGGGTCTTGCCAAACAGCGTCCAGACAGCGGCCAGGTACAGGCCAAACAAAGGTGGATGACCGCTGTCGATGACCGGTGGCAGTACGGTCCAGCGCAGGCCGTTTTCATAAAAATGATGGGCGTGTCGGGAAGCCAGCTGCACCGTGTCCCAGAAAAAGGGATCCTGCTGCACCGTCCAGAGCAGGGCAACGGGGCAGGCTAAAAAGGGCAACAGGCGAAGCTGGGTACGCATGCAGGAAAGTCGGAGCGCGGAATTTATTCCGCCTACAGTATGGAAAGTACGCAAGCGGAATAAATTCCGCACGCCACTTTAATGTAAGTGGGCACTGATGAGCCGCAGGAATTCGCTGCGGGTTTCGTCATTGCGAAATTCACCGGTGAAGGCCGAGGTCGTCGTCGCACTGTTTTGCTTCTGTACGCCCCGCATCATCATGCACATGTGGCGGGCCTCGATGACGACCGCCACGCCCAGGGGCTTGAGCGTATCCTGGATCACATCGCGTACTTCGATCGTGAGGCGCTCCTGCACCTGCAGGCGGCGGGCGAATATATCGACGACGCGCGGCAGTTTGCTCAGCCCGACGATGTAGCCATTGGGAATATAGGCAATATGGGCTTTGCCAAAAAAAGGCAGCATATGGTGTTCGCACATGGAATACACCTCGATGTCCTTCACCAGCACCATTTCGCTGTAATCCTCTTTGAACATGGCGGAGCGCAACACCGTGGCAGCATCCTGATCGTAGCCCTGGGTCAGAAATTGCAGGGCTTTGGCGGCCCGTTCAGGCGTCTTCTGCAGGCCTTCCCGTTGGGCGTCCTCTCCGACCCCGGCCAGCATCGCCTGGTAGTGAATTTTCAATTGCTCCGTCAGCGCGTCGTCATAGTGGTCGGATTTTTTATAAGCCATACTTTATTGATTAATGCGGCCAATGTTTTAAGGTGGTCAATGTGTGGCATAGAGCCGGGTGGATCAGCAGCCCATGGTCCACCTTAAACTTCATTCTCCAAAATACTCGGCATAAATAGTCTCCGTTTCCCAGAGTTTAAGGGCGTGGAGCTGGCAGGGCTGGCCCTGTAGCGTAGGCGCAAGTTGCTGCCAGATGAGGATAACAAGGTTCTCCGTGGTTGGTTGCAGGCCGGCGGGGATGAAAGCCACGTCGAGGTTCAGGTTGCTGTGATCGAGGTGATCGGTCACGTGTTCCCGGATGAGCAGACTCAACTTTTTTACATCCATGACGAATCCGGTGTGGGGATCGGGACGGCCTTTTACCGTGACGTGCAGGGTGTAATTGTGGCCATGCCAGTTTTTGTTGGCGCATTTGCCGAACACCTCCAGGTTTTGCTCTTCGGTCCAGTCGGCGACCCAAAGTTTGTGGGCGGCGTTAAAGCGTTCGATGCGGGTGATGTAAACCATTGAAAATCTATGTTTTGGATGGGCAACTGTCGTGGATGAAATCGTCCGGGAGATAGGTGCTTGCCGGAAGCGCGCAAAATTAAGATGAAAACCCCTTTGCCGCATCGTTTTGAGGAATGTCAGTTTGGGCTTCCTAAAACAACCGCTTCATCCTGACAGGTTCCGCTTTTATCTAAAAATTGTCGCTGCCCGCTGCCGAATGGGTTGCTTTGCCCTCCTATGAAGTCCCGGCGTGCCCTCGACAGTATTTACCGCTTCCTCAACCGGCGGCCCGTTTATCACGGGTTGTTCTGGCTGGTGCTGTTTGCGGTGATGATCGGTACGGGTAAAGGGCCGGAAATCAGCTGGTTCCAGACCATTAGTAATGAAATGGTGGGTCTGGTCTTCTTCGCGATGCTGGTCTACTTCAATCTGTTGTACCTCGTGCCGAACTACCTGGCCCGGCAGGCCTTTTTTTATTTCGGTCTGGTGCTGGCGGCCTGTGCGGTGGTTACGCCCATCGAGGTGCTGGTGCTGTACCTCAAGTACGCTAATCAGTCGGTCTATCGCGCCGAGCTGGTGCAGCAGCAGGCGGAAATATTTTTGTCCAACGTGATCGTGACCCTGTTGTCCACCGTTTTGCGGGTCATCATGGACTGGTGGCATTACCAAAATGAAAAACAGGTGCTGCTCACCCAGACCATGCAGTCGGAACTGCGTTTTCTGAAAAGCCAGATCAATCCGCACTTCCTGTTCAACACCCTGAACAACCTGTACGCCCTGACCCTGAAAAAGAGCGATAAAGCGCCCGAAATTGTACTGAAACTCTCCGAGATCATGCGCTACATGCTCTACGAATGCAACGAGCGGCAGGTCCACCTGACCAAAGAAATCCACTACATCCATAACTACCTGGATCTGGAGCGATTACGTCAACCGAAGAATGCCGATATACTTTTCACGACCCGGGGCCAGATCAGCGAGCAACTGGTCGCGCCGCTGCTCTTCGTGCCCTTTATTGAAAACAGTTTCAAGCATGGGCTGAACAACCAGGTCGGCCCCGGTGGATTCGTGCGCCTGCACCTGGCCGTGCAATCCGATGACCTGGAGTTCTTTATCGAGAACAGCAAGGCTGAAGCCCTGCCGCGGCAGGATCATCCGCGCAGTGGTGGCATCGGCCTGAGCAACGTGCGCCAACGCCTGCAGATCCTGTATCCCGATAGCCATACCCTCACCGTGCAGGACGAACCCCATCGCTACGCGGTCACCCTGCAATTGAAAATGAATTGAACTAAAAAAAATCTGCTACCTTAGGGCACCATTTAGAACAAGCCGAAACCGAAACTTATCTCCCTATGCTCCGTGTACTAATCGTTGACGACGAACCCCTGGCACTCGATGTGCTCGAAACCTATATCCAGCAAATGCCGGAACTGGAACTCGTGAAGCGGTGCAGCAATGCCCTCGAAGCGAACGAAGCCCTGAAAACCAACGATATCGATCTGATGTTCCTCGATATTCAGATGCCCCAGCTCACCGGCGTCGATTTCGTGAAAACGCTCTCGCATCCGCCGATGGTGGTGTTCACCACCGCTTATCCCAATTATGCCATTCAGGGTTTCGACCTGAATGCCCTAGACTACCTGCTCAAACCCATTTCGCTGGAGCGTTTCGTGAAAGCGGTGAACAAGGCGGTGGAGCACCACGACCTGACTCACCGGGAGGCCGGCAGCAGCAATGGCGTCGTGCATGCCCCGCAGCCCGGCGAGCTGCTCGAATTTTTCTTCGTCAAGGCCGATAAGAAACTGGTGAAAGTCAATTTCGACGACATCATCTACATCGAAGGCCTGAAGGACTACGTGATCATTCGCCTGCTGAACGGGCGGGTCATCACCCTGCAAACCATGAAAAGCCTCGAAGATCGCCTGCCGCAGCACCGCTTCCGGCGCATCCACCGCTCCTACATCGTCTCGCTGGATAAAATCATGGCCATCGAAGGCAACATGGTGGAAGTGATGGAAAAAGACAAGCCGAAGCTCCTGCCCATCGGCAAGAACTACCGCGATGAGCTGCTTATCCTGATCGAGAAAAACAGGCTTTAATGATGAATCATGAATGATAAACTACGAATGATGCACTCTCTCATTCATAATTCATAATTCATCATTCATTTCACCTTCGCCTGCACCTGCTCGAAGGTCGGTAAATGCCGGTGGTGGTACATGGCCAGCACCTGGCCGTCTTTCAGCACCACCACGCCGGGATTGGCGCGGATAATGGTTTTCAGCAATTTATCGTCGGCTTTGTAGAACGGATAATTCGCCCCCACTTTCTGTTTAAAATCAGCGGCCACTTCGTTGTCCGCGTAGGTGGTGATGGCGTATACTTTCCAGCCGGCCTTGGCGGCGGCTTCGGCCAGCGGATTGATGCCGTTGCGAAAGACCTGATCGTACCCGACCGTCGGCAGAAAGGTGGTCCGCTCCTCCTTGCGTGGTGACAGGGAGGCCATCAGGCGCTGCACCCGGAAAGAATCGGCACTGATGCGTACGGTATCGTTGGTCCAGACGGTATCCTGCACGACCACGGTTTCCGGCTGTTTGGCGCCTTCCAGGTGGTAGGCCACGATCATCAGGCTGTAGCCGGGTTCCGCCAGCAGGTCGTCGGTGACCTCGCCGTTCTCGCCGTCTTCCACCGCAAAATCGCTGATTTTCGTTTTCGTGACCGGCTTGCGCTGACCATCCACCATGATGTACAGGTCGGTTTGGATCTGGTCTTTCACCGTCCAGCCCTGGTCCTTCGGGTAGGTTTTCAAATAGGTGTATTTATTGGGCTCGGGCTCCCGGTAGGTCACTACCTCGCCGGTACTCTTGTTTTCCAGCACCCAGCCCAGGATGTCGGTCTTGGCCTTGCCCTCCAGTTCTTTCTGTTCGCGCAGGTTGGCCCCCACCTTGAACGGGCGGAAGTCCACCATCGGCAGGTTCCAGTAGGTATTCTGCACGCAAAACAGCAGGGAAGCCACGGTGGCCACCACGATCACCCCGTCGCGCGCGCGGCTGGTCCAGAGCTGGTGCATCCACTGCGGTCGGGAGAGGAACAGCAGCGTCGGTACCATCAGCCCCAGGTCTTTGTAGAAGGAAATACGCGGGTCCAGCTTGATAAAATCGCCGAAACAGCCACAGTCGGTGACGCGCATCTGGGTTTTCACGTACGGCCCCCACTGCGCAAAATCGAAGAAATTGGCCTCCGATGGCACAAAACCAGTCAGGTAGGTAAAGCCGGTGAGGAAAGTAAAGAACAGCATGACGATGAACAGCAGCCAGGCCGTTAACTGCCGCCGCCAGCCGAGAATGAGGGCCAGACCCAGCACCATTTCGAGCGTAATCATGGCGATCGAAAAGCCATTGCTGTACCGCGCCATCAAAGGAAACAGGGGCGCCAGGCCTTTGAAGACATTATTCAGCCCGCTGAAGGTCTGCTCGAAGGCCTCGAAATAGTCCTGCATTTTATAGGCCGTACCGATGGGGTCCACCGCTTTGACCAGTCCGGAAAAAATAAACCAGACCCCGACGAAATGCTGGAGAAAGGTCCACAGGACGTTCCGGTGGCGTTTGGCCCACAACGTCAGGGCGGTCAGCACGGCCCCGACCAAGGCAAACTGGAAGATCAAAGAAGGAAGCGCGGTCATAGTATGGATGGATTGATGAAGGTTGATGAAGGTTTATCAGGGTGGATGATTAAGCCAGGTGGTGGTTGACTTCCTGTAGCCGGATGAGCGCAAACACAGCGTAGTTGATGATGTCCCGGTAGTTGGCGGCCAGCCCTTCGGAGACCAGCGTCTGGCCGGCATGGTCTTCTATCTGCTTGATGCGTAGTAGTTTTTGTAAAATCAGGTCCGTCATGCTGCTCACCCGCATCACCCGCCAGGCCTCCCCGTAGTCATGGTTCTTGGCCTGCAGCAACCGCAGATTTTCCTCAATGTGCTGGTTGTACCAGTCGGCCAGCTGCGCCGGCTCCAGGTCCAGTGGTGCATCGGCGGGCAAGTCGAGTTGGATCAGGGCCAGTACACAGTAATTGACCAGCCCCACAAACTCACCCTCCACCGGATCGTCTACTTTCTGTGCCCCTTTCTCCTCGATGCTGCGGATACGCAAGGCCTTGATATACAGTTGATCCGTAATACTCGCCGGACGCAGAATACGCCAGGCGGTACCGTAATCGGCGGTCTTTTTCAAAAAAAGATCGCGGCACTGTGCTACGATTGCCCTGAATTGCCCGATGGTTTGTTCCATAAATGTTCCCTGCTGTTTCCCAGTTGATCAACAGGAGACGGGCAAAGATAGAAAAGTTGGTTTCGAGCCCGCGGGCAGTTTGGAGTTCTTTAACGAATGAGGAATTAAAATCTCCCGGCGTGCGTAAGCCCCCTCCTACTCCCCCATGAAGGGAGAGGGTACATCGAGCCGGACGAAAGGGGGGGGCTGTTGCCAATTGCCTATCGCCTGCGGTGCCATTGGGGAATTAAAATCCCGGTGGCAGCGCCCGTCAGCAGGCCGACCACGACGTCGGAGAGAAAGTGTTTGCCGCCGCGCATGCGCAGATAGCCGACGGTGGCGGGGATAGTAGCGGCTGTGATCCACACGACCGGTTTCCAGTTTGAATCGGGATGGTAGTCGGCCCAGATCTTGGCCGTGACAAAGGTCATCGCCGCCGCGGTAGAGGTGTGGCCGGAAAAGAACGAACGCCGGGCATCGGCATGCAGCTTGTCCGCCAGGGGGACGTCGGGCTGATAAGTGAACGGCCGGGGCCGATGGGCGATTTCTTTGACCAGGCTGGTTAGCGCGAGGTTCACCATAAATACTTCTCCCAGCACAATGGCCACCTGCGGTGCATCGTGGCGGATATTGGGATCGACCAGCAGCACGACCGGCAGGGCCAGGGAGGCATACAGCAGCACGTCGCTGCCGTGCCGGGCGGGTAAGGAATAGTGATGTAAGGCATAGCGATCGAAACGCGGCACGCGTCCGGTATGGAGTGCTGCGATTTGCGAAGGGGTAAAAGCAGGTGTCCGGTCCTTGAGGATGTACGCCAAGCCCGCCGCTACGCCACTGCCGCCGATCCACCCGGCTTCCCGGACGCCGTGCAGCTGATAGGGCGATTGGGCTATGCCGTTGAACGCCAATAAATTAAGCAGTAACAGCAGCCGTAAATTTTTCATATTTTTTAACACAAAAAGTTTTTTATTTTTAAATAGTGATTACTTTTGTCGCCGGACAAAGCCGGTACGTGTACACCTTGCCCGGTGCAGGAACTGCACCATTTTTTCCATCAACGAAGCGAAGCCACATGAAAAAAGTCATCGGCCTGGGCGGCATTTTCATCAAATGCCGGGATCAGGAACAGACCAGAGCCTGGTACGCCAGGCATTTGGGCATCCACCTCGCGAGCTGGGGCGCACAGTTTCACTTCGCCGACGATCCCAACCCGGCGGCGTATTCGGCGCTCAGTTTTTTCAAGCGAAGTACGGACTATTTTACCCCCTCGGAGCAGCCCTTCATGGTTAATTTCCGGGTGGCTGATCTGGATGCACTGGTGGCCGATCTACAGGCGGCGGGCATCGAACTCATCGGGGAACCCGAGAATGAAGAGTATGGCAAGTTCGCCTGGGTCATGGACCCGGAAGGCAATAAGATCGAGCTGTGGGAGCAGCCGATTGAGGCGGAGAAAGTGTAAGGGGAGGAGCGTGAGAAAATCGCGATCCAAATGTCTGCTTTTCCTTCCCCAGGCTTAATTTCCCATCTTTTGCACCAGGAAAGCCAGGATGCCGGCCCAATCGTCCGGGTGAAAAGTGGTCCAGTTGCCGTGCTTGCGAAACCAGGTGGCCTGACGCTTGGCATAATTGCGGGTATGTTGCTTGAGCTGCTCAATGGCCGCTTCGCGCGTAATATTTCCATCAAAAAACTCGAAGAATTCCGTGTAGCCGACTGTTTTCAGCGCCGTCTCCTGGCGATGCGGCAATAAGCGGCGTACTTCTTCTTCCAGACCGGCGGCGACCATAGCCTCCACGCGGGCCTCGATGCGGGCGTAGAGCTGCGGGCGCGGCAGCTCCAGGAGCAGGTAAATAGGCTGGAAGGGGCGCGGCCTTTTTACCTGTTCCAGAAAAGCGGAATAGGGTCGTCCGCTGGCCCGGGCCACCTCCAGGGCACGGCGGAGACGGGCCGGATTCTGCTGGCCCACGGCGGCAAAATAGACCGGGTCCAGCTGCGCCAGTTCGGTCTGTAGCCAGGCCAGTCCTCCGGCTTGTTCGCCGGCGGCCACCCGTTCCCTCACCTCGTCCGGTACCGGCGGGAAAGTATCCAGGCCTTCGCACACCGCCCGCAGGTAAAGTCCGGAGCCGCCCACCAGCACCGCCACGTTTTTGTCTTGAAAAATACGCATCAGCTCCCCGAGCGCCGCCCGTTCAAAATCGCCGACACTGAAAGCCTGCGTCACCTCCAGCAGATTGATGAAATGGTGGGGCACCGCCGCCAGTTCCGCCGCCGATGGCTTGGCCGTGCCGATGTCCATGCCCCGGTAAAACTGGCGACTGTCGGCCGAGAGTACCTCCGTGCCGAAGTGCTGCGCCAGGCGGATCGCCAGCGCCGTTTTGCCGGTCGCCGTAGCGCCACCGATGACGAGGAGGGTGTTCAATTTTTAAAAAATGTGGTCAATGTGGTCAATGTGCTGATGGCGCCCGGGGGCGGGACAAAAATAATGATGGCCGCATAGCCACCCGGCCAAACGCTAGCGCAATATTTGTGGCCGGCGCCTGGTGCAGTCCCTGACTGGTAGATGTTGCCCTTCGACGGACTTGGAAGTCCGTCGTACAGGTAGTAGGCAAAGCACCGACATTTTTGCCATAGTACCCGGATAAAACCACATTGAACCCATTCATCACCTTGTCCACATTTTTAATCGGATGAATTATAAGTACGTGCACCTCAGCGACGGGCTGCTGTATAACCTGCTGGAGCCGGAACTCCATCTGGCGTTTCGCGGCTTTTTTCGCAAAATACACGTGAACAATCGCCACGGCGTTCCGCCCAACCAGCCGGTGCTGATCGCCTGCAACCACCCGACGGCCTTCCTGGACCCGATCATCCTGTGCCTGTACCTCGATCCGCCCATCTACAATATGACGCGGGGCGACATCTTTCGGAAGCCTTTCTTTCGGCGGCTGATGGAGGAATGCAACATGTTTCCCGTGTTTAGAAGCCGCGACGGCTATACCGAGCGCGACCGCAACGATGGGGTGTTTGAATATTGTGAAAAAAAGTTGCAGAACCGGCAGGCGGTCACCATTTACGTGGAAGGCGAACACCATTTGGAAAAGCGGGTACGTACGGTACAAAAGGGCTTGGCCCGAATCGCTTTCAGTACCTACGAGAAGCATCAACTGCATGATTTGCAGGTGATTCCGGTGGGCTGTAACTACCAGTATGGCGATCGGCCCCGCGAGGAGGCGATGATCAATGTCGGGCAGCCCCTGTACATCCGCGACTACTGGGCGGAGTATGAGCGCAGTCCCGGTGCGGCCATCACCCATCTGGGCAAAGACCTGGAAAGCGCCTTACAGCAACTTTGCTTCCACCTGGCAGGAGCCGACGACGATGCACTGGCCGAACAACTGCTGACCCTGCATCGCAGCGACTACGCCGAGCCACTGCTGCCGGTCGTTCACTTCGATAGTCCGCGTTTTGCCGGTGAAAAGGCCGTACTGGACCGGCTGAACGTTTTGCCGGAGACGGAAAAAAATAGCCTGCGCCAACGCTGCGACCGGTATTTCCAGGCTTTGCAGCGGGCCGGGCTGGAAGATGCGGCCTTGCTGCAGCCCCGGTGGGGCCAGGCCGGCTGGGGATTCCTGCTGTTGCTGGGCGCTGTACCCGCCGCATTCGGCTGGTTCAGCAGCCTGCCCATTCGCTGGCTGACCTATTGGGTGGCGGACCGGAAAGTAAGCAAGAAAGAGTTCTACGGCAGCGTGGTCCTGGGCGTAGGTTTTCTCAGCGGCCTGGTGTACTATGTGCTGTGGCTGTTGGGCTGCCTATGGAGCGGCGATCCGCGCTGGATTGCGCTGGCTCTGCTGCTGCCGCTGCTCGGCTGGTGGTCCATCTTTTACCGGGAATTAGCCGCACGCTGGCGGGCTGGACGACGCGCCCGACAACATGACCAGCGGGCGCATTTGCTGGCCTTGCGCCGCGCCATTTTTGAAACGCCGCCAATCGCGTAGACGGGCTATATTTGTCACTTTACCCGAATAAACGAATCAATCTTCAACCTGATCTCTTCCATGTTAGACCAACCTATGCATACCCAGCCGCCCAAAAACTGGCTGGTGGAGTCCATTCTGGTGACCATTTTCTGCTGCCTGCCTTTTGGCATCGTTGGCATCATCAACGCTTCCAAAGTGGAAGCCAAGTTCTTCGCCGGCGACGTGGACGGTGCAGCGCTGGCGGCTGCCGAAGCCAGGAAGTGGGTCGTGATCGGCTTCTGGATCGGCATTTCCGTCATTGTGTTGTACCTCATTTTTATCGGGACCACACTTTTTTTCGCCGCAAAAAATGGGGGGCTGGAAAACTTCGAATAGCGTGTTGCTGCTGGCCGCTTTACTGGCTGGCCTGATCGGCTGGCTGTACTATCGGTTCGATCCGGCGATCTATCCTTTTCCGCAGTGTCCGTTCCTGCTTTTCACGGGTTATAAATGCCCCGGTTGTGGCTCGCAACGCGCGGTACATTGTCTGTTGCACGGCGATTTGGGTTTGGCCACACAAGCCAATGTCTTGTTCGTGCTGACACTGCCGTACGTGCTGTTTGGTATGGTGCTGGAATACACGCCCTGGGGTCGGAGGCAACTGGCGATCCGCCGCCGCTGGTATGGGTACCGCGCTGCGCTGGCGGCGTTTGTGGTGATCTGTCTGTTCTGGATGTTACGCAACCTTTGGGATTTTTAAGCACCTGCCCCACTTTTTGTCATGCTGTAAGTATCTGATAAACAGATGCTTACCGTATGACAAAAAAATTGGCGGTTTATCACTGGAACGGATAAAAAATAACTGGCGGCAAGGTGCCTAATCTTCCAAAATCACAAACCCCGACTCGAACGGATCGAGCTGCGCTTTCAGCGTGTCGATAAAAGCATCGCCGTATTTCAGCAGGTAGGGCATAAAATTGTCGCTGCGTTCCTGCAGGCCGTTGGCGGGAAAAAGTTTTTCTTTCAGGGCGCGGAGTTGGCTAATCGCGACTTCGTGTTTTTGCTTCTCCGCGCGCACCAGGCGGCTTTGCCACTGCTCCAGGCCGCCGGCAAACTTCACTTCCTCGGCGCGCACGGCCTTTTCCAGGGTGGGATCGACGGTCAGGGCTTTCTGCGCCACGCGGTCGAAGAGCTGGTGCAGGGTCTGGATTTCGTCGGCCAGGTCCACCTCGCCAGCCGAGTTAGCCGCCACGAACGCCCGGACCAGCGTCTCCGTATCCTCGAACCAGCGCGCGGCCGGGAATTGAAATTTGCCCATTTTCTTGCCCATTTCCCGATCCAGCCAGAGCACCGAGTTGCGCCGCACCAGCACCGGATAAGGCCGGCCAAAGTGCTCGAACAAGGCCTTCCGTTCGAGCCAGTAGGCCAGTTCGCCGCCGCCGCCCACGTAGGCCAGGTTGGGCAGAATGGTCTCCTGGTACAGGGGGCGCAGCACTACATTCGGACTGAACCGCTCCGGATGCCGCTCCAGTTCGGCCAGTATTTCGGCGCGGGTGAAAGTAAGGTCGGTATTCAGCACTTGGTACGCCGGCTCCGGGCCGGTAGCATCCAGCGTAATGCGCTCGCGTGATCCGGGCTGCAGGTAGAACAGATTGATTTCCCGGGGCGCCGCCTGGGTTTTAAAGCCCAGTTGCTGCAGCTGTGCAATGGTCTCGTTCACAATGCGGTAAGCCGGCTGTTCCAGCAGCTCGGCCCGCATGATGGGGATGAAATGCCGTTTCAGCCGGGCATCGTTCATATCCAGCACGACCAGGCCGTAGCGGCCGAACAGGTCGTGCAGCATCGCCTGCGTGGCGCTCGCCAGGGTAGGAGCCTGGGTGTAGGCGCGTTCCACCCGGGCAAACAGGGCCTGCGCCGCCTCGCTCTCTCCCAACACGGTCTTTAATTCCATCAGCACGTCGTGCAGGCCTGCGGTTTGCATGCTGCCGACGGCGCCCTGTTCCGTCGAGGACCAGACCAGTTTCTTGCCGAATATTTGAATGGCATTCAGTTCGGCCAGGTCATGGTCCTCGCTGCCCAGTACAAACACGGGAACAATGCGCCGTCCGTCCCCGCCTTCCCGCTGCACCGCCTCCGCTAAATTAATGGTGGTCACGGCTTTGTACAAATAGTACAGGGGGCCGAGAAAAAGATTGGGCTGGTGGGCAGTGGTCACCGTGTACGTATCACCGTGCTGCAGGGCGGCGATGTTTTGCTCTACCAACGGTCGTTTGGGCAGTGGCTGGTACTGTTCCGTCAACACCCGGACCAGATCGGCACGGGGATAATCCCGTTTCCGTTCGTTCGCCACCGCTGCAAAATGGGTGAGCCGGGGTTCGTACTGGTAAAACGACCGCAGGCGCGGGTCGCCGGTCGCATAAGCAACATCGGTTTTGGCGAGCTGGGGAACCTGGGGGTAGGGGAGAAGTGTTTTCTGCATAAGAATCGGTGAAGCGACCGGCACCAGGGAAGATTGATATTGTGCCGGGCGGCAAGAGTAACAAGATTTGCCCGGAAGGGTTTGCAAATGCTGCCACCGGATCGCCACAGTGTATTACATTTACGCATTCGCTTTGATCAGGGCACGGTTTTTTTAACATTTTTTCAACCCTATATTCGCCGTTTCGTTGCGTTAATCATTTCGACAAAAGCCTGATGTTGCTGAGCGCTGTTTCAAATGAATGGAGCGATCAATATCCGTTCTGCCGAAAAATGCGGGATTCGTCATCTAATCAAGTTCTTTCATTCATAATTAAACAAAACCAACTTAGTATGAGACACCTATGTACCGCTTTTTGCCTCGCGCTCGTCCTCCTTCTGGCTACGACCGATGCATTCAGTCAGCCTACCCACGGCATTACTTTCCGGGAAAACTGGTATAACTACCTGACCCCGCAGCCGGGTATTGAAAACTGGCAGGACGTTTTTGAAAATGTGGCCGGCCGGGGCGTTGAAATCGCTTACCAACGCCGCATTGCATCCGGCAATACCTGGCTGCTGATACCGGTCAAACTGGGGCTTGCCCAGATCGCCGGACAAGACGGCAACCGCAATCGGGAACGGCTGCTCGGCAATCTGGACCTGCTGCTCCAACAGAACCTCTTTAAACACGGTAATCTCCTGAATCCGACCATCGGCCTGGGGGTCGGCTCCACCTTTAATTTCGATACGGATAAATTTGATTTTAACGTGCCGATAGCGCTGGGTCTGAATGTCAAGATTTTTGAGAATATCTACCTCAATGCCCAGACCCAATACCGGCTTTCGGTGGTGACCGAAGAGCACGGCTGGCACCACGGCATCGGCGCGGTGGTGTATTTTGGCAATGAAGACAGCGATAAGGATGGCGTACTCAACGACGTGGACCAATGCCCGGACGTTGCCGGTGTGGTGGCCCTCATGGGCTGCCCCGACCGCGATGGCGATGGCGTGACGGACCTGAGTGACAATTGTCCTGATGTAGCCGGCATGATGTCCATGATGGGCTGCCCCGACCGCGACGGCGACAGCTTTACGGATGCAGAAGATAACTGCCCGGACGTGGCCGGTATCGCCGCTTTCAAGGGCTGCCCCGATACGGACAGTGACGGTATCACGGACGCGGAAGACAAGTGCCCGACCGAGGCCGGTACCGCTGCCGAAATGGGCTGCCCCATCCGTGACCGCGACGGCGACGGTGTGGTGGATGCCGAAGATGCCTGTCCCAGCGAGAAAGGCCCGGCCAGCACCAAAGGCTGCCCCGACCGCGATATGGACGGCGTAATGGACCGCGACGATGCCTGCCCGGATAAAAAGGGCGACGTGGCGCGCAAAGGCTGCCCGGATACGGATGGTGACGGCGTGTACGACAACGACGACCGCTGCATCACGGTAGCAGGTCCGGCCAGCAACCGCGGCTGCCCGGAGATCAAGAAAGAAGACCGGGCGAAAGTAGAACTGGCCGTCAAGGCCGTACAGTTCGAATCGGGCAAAGCCGTGCTGCTGACCAAGTCCTACAAGGTGCTGGACGATGTGGCCACCGTGCTTAAGAACTACCCGTACTACAGCCTGGATCTGCGCGGCCATACGGATAGCCAGGGCGACGACAAAATGAACCACGATTTGTCGCATGCCCGGGCGAAAGCCTGTGTGGACTATCTCATATCGAAAGGGGTACCCGCCAGCCGGTTGACCTCGGAGGGTTTCGGAGAGGAGAAACCGATCGCCGACAATATGAACGCCGCCGGACGGGCCAAAAATCGCCGGGTGGAGTTCGACCTGATCGTCAAATAAGGAGGATTATTTTTCCGACATTCGCACCGCGGCTCCTACTTTCCCCGTGCCGCGAATAAGGACATTTCTCCTGTGCCCGCCTCTCTTCCGCAGCTGCGGAAGAGAGGCGTTTTTAGCTAAAAATGGCGGCCATTATCCAATTTCCGGCGGCCGCAGCGGGTGGGAAAGGATGTTTTTTCGTCCGTCCCTTGCAGCAGCCGGATGTTGTACATTTGGCCATTCTTCAAAACATTATTTTAACGTCTAACCTATGTCTATGCAGCGTTTGTTACCCATTTTTTGCCTGTTTTGCTTGCTGCTCCTTGCCCAGCATAGCGCTTTTGCGCAGCCCAAACACAGTCTTTCCCTGCGCTACAATGCGCTCAACTACGTGACGCCACGGGTCGCCGATCATAACTTCGGGGACGCCTATGCCAATACCGATGGGTATGGACTGGAAGCGGAATACGCCTGCCGCATTGCACCGCAGACCTTCCTGGCTTTTCCCCTCAAAATTGGCAAAGGCCGGATCGCTGAAAACACCCGCGGCGCCGGCGAGGACCGGCTCATTGGCAATGCGGATGTACTCCTGCGCTACAATTTTTTGAAGCATAATGTTTTCCTGAACCCCTCTTTCCATCTGGGAGCGGGGCTGGGCTGGTATCCGGAGGCGGCGGACCTCGATTTCAATCTCCCGATGGGCCTGGGTCTGGATTTTCGGTTGAGCGAAAAGGTGCACCTGACTGCACAAACCCAATACCGTTTCTCAGGTGGAAAACGTGCCGGCTGGCAGCATGCCCTCGGTTTTACCCAATATTTTGGTATTGACGACGCGAAAGACAGCGATAAGGATGGCGTGCCGGACGTAACGGACCGCTGCCCCGAAGTGCCGGGCCTGATGACGATGGTGGGCTGCCCCGATCGCGACAGCGACGGCGTGACGGACCTCGATGATAAATGCCCCGACGTCGCCGGCCTGATGAACATGATGGGCTGCCCTGACCGCGACAGCGACGGCGTGACCGACCTCGACGACAAATGCCCCGACGTCGCCGGCATGATGGCCATGATGGGTTGCCCGGATACGGACAGCGATGGGATTACGGATGCGGAAGATAAATGCCCGACCGAGGCCGGCCTGGCTGCTAATCAGGGCTGCCCTATCCGCGACCGCGACAGCGACGGCGTCGTGGATGCCGAAGATGCTTGTCCCAGCGAGAAAGGCCCGGCCAGCACCCGGGGCTGTCCCGACCGCGACGCGGACGGCGTGGCCGATAAAGACGATGCTTGCCCGGACAAAAAAGGGGACTCGATGCACAAGGGTTGCCCGGATACGGATAGTGACGGCGTGTACGACAACGACGACCGCTGCATCACGGTGGCCGGTCCGGCCAACAACCGTGGCTGCCCGGAGATCAAGAAAGAAGACCGCGCGAAAGTGGAACTGGCCGTCAAGGCCGTGCAGTTCGAATCGGGCAAGGCCGTGCTGCTGACCAAGTCCTACAAAGTGCTGGACGATGTGGCCACCGTGCTCAAGAACTACCCATACTACAGCCTGGATCTGCGCGGCCACACAGATAGCCAGGGCGACAACAAAATGAACCACGATTTGTCGCATGCGCGGGCGAAAGCCTGTGTAGACTATCTCATATCGAAAGGGGTACCGGCCAGCCGGTTAACCTCGGAGGGTTTCGGAGAGGAGAAGCCGATCGCCGACAATATGAACGCCGCCGGACGGGCCAAAAATCGCCGGGTAGAGTTTGACCTGATCGTCAAATAATTCTTCACCCGGTGCCTGATAATGCCCTTCTTCCGCCATTGGCGGGAGAGGGGCTTTTTTTGCGCCTTCCAGTGCTGTTTCCCCTCCCTTAATGCCCTTGCTCCAGCAGCAAGGCTACCAGTCCTGTCCAGCCGGTCTGGTGCGCCGCGCCAAGTCCTTGTCCGGTGTCGCCATGGAAAAATTCGTAGAACAGCACCAGATCGCGGAAGTGCGGATCCTGCGTATACTGTATGTTGCCCCCGTGGGCTGGCCGTGCACCGTGCTCATCGGGCAGGAACAGGCCGGTCAGGCGGTGGGCAATTTCATCGGCGATCTGCTGCAGGTTTAGCCGTTGCTCCGAGCCGACGGGATATTCCACCAGAAAATCGGGTCCGTAGTACCGGTAAAACTCGCGCAGGCTTTGCACCAGCAGGAAATTGACCGGCATCCAGATCGGCCCGCGCCAGTTGGAATTGCCGCCAAACATCCCAGAGTCGCTGTCGCCGGGGGTATAACGTACCGAAAGTACGTCGCTGTAGTGGTGCATCTCATACGGGTGCTCGTGGTAATGCTTCGACAGCGAACGCACACCGTAGTCGGACCAGAACTCGCGGGGATCGAGCACCAGCCGGAGCAGTGCTTTCGTACGATGGCCACGCAGCAGCGAGAGCAGGCGGGAATCGCCCTGCATATCATGCCAGTAGGAAATCATTTTGGCCAGATCCGGCTTTTCCGCCAGGATGGCTTCGACGCGGGCTTTGATTTCCGGCGCTTCCGCGAAATCGTGATCGCTCAGCGTCAACACGGCGAACATTGGAATGAGGCCGACCATGGAGCGCACCTGCAGGGTGCGGGAAGTGCCGTCGGGGAAACGCAGGTGGTCGTAAAAGAATTCGTCCTCGTCGTTCCACAGATCGAACTCGCTGCCGGTTTGACCCACCGCATTGGCGATGCCCAGAAAGTGCTCGAAAAATTCCGCCGCCAGCATCGGCTCGTTCAGTTCGAGGGCAATACGGAACATGTGCAGGGCGGAGAAGGCCACCCAGGCCGTGGCGTCCGCCTGTTCGAGCATGTCGCCGGAGTCCAGGGGCCGGCTGCGATCGAACAGGCCGATGTTGTCCAACCCCAGAAAGCCCCCGCCGAACAGGTCGTTGCCGTCGCTGTCTTCCTGGTCCACCCAGCGCAGATAGTTCATTTTCAGGGGCTCGAACATACGCCTCAGAAAATCGCGGTCGCCTTCCCCGCCGGAGGCCTCCCGGTCCAGAACAAACACCTGCCAGGTCGCCCAGGCTTTGACCGGCGGATTCAGATCATCGAAATTCCATTCATAGGCTGGTATTTGCCCATTCGCATGTTGAAATTGTTTGGAGAACAGAATTTCCAGCTGGCTTTTGGCAAAAGCCGGATCCAGCCGGGCCAGGGGCAGGCAGTGAAAAGCCAGGTCCCAGGCCGCAAACCAGGGGTACTCCCACTTGTCGGGCATGGAGAGCACGCAGTTGCTGAGCATGCCCCGCCAGTTGCTGTTCCGTCCGATCCGCCGTTCCACCGGCGGCGGTGGGGCGCCCGGATCGCCGTCGAGCCAGCGGTTGACATCGTAGGCGTAGAATTGCTTGTTCCACAGCATGCCGGCATAGGCCTGGCGTTGCACATTACGGGCTTCGGCACTGGTGATATTTTTTTGAAGCTGCGCGTAGAAGGCGTCAGATTCGGCCCGGCATTGGGCGAATGTTTTATCGAAACCGGCAAAACCGTTGCGCAGGGGCCGTTTGGTCAGGCGCAGCCGGAACACGGCCGCACCACCGGCGGGTATGGTCGTCTGGAACAAAGCCGCTGCTTTCGTGCCCGCCGGCGCCGCGTTCAGCGCCGCCCGGTCGCCCTGCACGATGAAATCATTGATCCCATCCTTACAACTGCCGCTGGTATTGGATGCATTGTACAAGCGGTGCTGGTTGGTCTCATTCTCACAGAACAGCCAGTCGGTGTTTCCGTCGGCGAACAGGTAGTAGGTACCCAGCTCGGCGTGGCTGATCGTGACGGCCGGTTTGCGTAACGCCATGCCGGGCTTGGCCGCTTTATATTTTTCATCGAACGTCCAGGTGTTGCGCAGCCAAACGATGGGCAGCACGGTCAGCGGGGCCGCATCGGGGCCACGGCTGCAGGCGGTGATGCGCACCAGCACATCTTCCGGGCCGGCTTTGGCGTACTCGATGAAGATATCGAAGTAGCGCGACTCGTCGAAAATGCCGGTGTCCAGGATTTCGAATTCCGGATCGGCCCGGCTGCGGCGCCGGTTTTCGGTGAGCAGCTGGGTGTAGGGATAAGCCGCCTGCGGATATTTGTACAGCATGCGCATATAACTGTGGTCGGGGGCGCTGTCCAGGTAGTAGAACAGTTCCTTGACATCCTCCCCGTGGTTGCCTTCGCCGTTATCGAGTCCGAAAAAACGCTCTTTGATAATGGGGTCCCGGCCGTTCCAAAAGGCCGGCGCGAAGCACAGGTGCTGCTGATCGTCGCTGATACCGCCGATGCCTTCTTCGCCCCAGCGCCAGGCCTTGGAGCGGGCCTGGTCGTGGGTAGTGGCATTCCAGGCGTCGCCGTGGGCGCTGTAATCTTCCCGCACGGTGCCCCATTGGCGGTTGGTCAGGTAAGGGCCCCATTTCAGGCGGTTCGGGTCGTTGGGCATGGATGGGCGAGCTTATAACTGGTTCTTCACCAAGAGCACTTCCAGGGCTTTAAACGCGAGCTCATCGTTCACCTTGAATTTTCCTTGCAAATACTGAAAAACCTTATTTTCCTGGGGCGTCACCACACCGTCGGCCAGCATGACGTCCAGACAGTGATAAAACAGCGGAAGGCGGGTTTGCTCGCGAATGGCGCCGATGGCCGCATTGATCAGGGCCGCCGAACTGCCCGCCTGTTCGAAATACTGCCCGGCGATTTCAATGAGCTGCATCGGGTCGGTACCGATAAAAATATTACGGCCTTTCAGCGTCGCCAGAAAGGCAGCGTTTCCCCCCGTTCCATTTATCTCATCGGCACGCCGGCAGGCCAGCAGCACCGCGGCACAGGCTTCCGCTTCATCGGTAATGTGGAAGGTCGAAGCGCCGGTGGCAGGGGCAGCGCGGAAGAAATCCACGGTATTTTTCATAGTATCGTGTCGGCCGGAATAGTGCAGCCAGCGGGCAAAATTAGTAAAATACGTGCAGTTGCGCTTGGCCAACGCTTTTGCCTGTCCACATGGCCATCCAAGTAAAGGTTCCGACGTAGCAACTTTCGCCTATGACGAAGGCCAGGACAGGGAAAGAGCAGTTTATAGAAAACCTGGTTTTGAAGCTGGTCTGAGTTGACAGTTGGCTTGCTGCCGTGCCGCCGTGCATTGGTTTTGCGGGCTGGCTGCTCGGTGGCAGTAGCAGCAAGCCATTGTTAGCGGCTTTTGTTATTGTTAATAAATAATTTTATTTTTTTAAACTTTTCAAAATTGGCCTCAAATAATTCTTCCACGAATACTATCTATTTTCAGGCAGTAATTCAATTGCCTCATCCGTAGTAGGACGGGTAGATTGCCAAGATATCATCTTGGTGCTTTTATTATCCACTAAAAATACGCTCGTGAACGAAAGGTGTTCCAGCATTTTAAACCATGCGCCAGTTTCGTCTTTGTACCTAAAAAGCAAGTCCAAATTTCCATTAACTACCCCGGTTTTACCATATATTTTAATATTAGGAACATGGTTGAAGACGCTGTCGTAGACAAGATTGCCACTTTTCAAAGCGTTTATATAATCTTGCTTTGTGCCAAAGCCACCACCAGGAAAACCAAAACTCATATCGTCTGATAATACATTGCCAACTCGCTGGTGGTCTTCTGCAATAATCCCAGCAATAAAATATTGGTGAGTATCTAATACTTTCTTTTTCATGGAGTCGGCTGACTGCTGCTGACACGAAATTTGGAAGAAGCACAACGGTAACAAAGTAATTAGTAAAAGCCTCATAATTTTCAAGTTTAGTGATGGTTAGACATGCTTAAATCTAATTGCCGATTATCAAAATCGTATCTTGGCTGAAGGACTTGAATACGAAAACTGGATTACATGGTATTTTTATTTTTTTGCTATCTCTATTTTTACTACCCCTTCTGCTACTTTTGGAAACTTGGTAAATACAGCCGCATCATGACCTGGGATTATCAGATTTACATCTGTAACCAAGTTTTTCATCCGCTTCATTTGATTCACATACGCAATTGGGTCAAAGGTGTAATGGGGAATAGGTAGTAAATATTTCAGATTGGCGTAAAACCAGATATTGTCTGATGCAATGATTGTTTTTCCCGATGTTCCGTTTACCAGTACATATTGCGACTCATAGGTATGCTTTGATCCAATAAACACTCTTATGCCGGGAATTATTTCAATGCTATCGCCTTTCACAAGTGTCAACTTCCCTTCCAGGTTTTTCTTAATGATTTTTGGGACATCATTTTTTTCAAAGCCATCTGAAAAACCATTTTGTTGCCATGCTTTTCCAACAAAATAGTTGAAATCATCTTCCTGCATCCATACCATGGCATTCGGAAAGAGATGTATCCCGCCCATGTGGTCCCAATGAGGATGCGTCAAAATAATATCTGTAATTTCTTCTGGTCTGATGTTCAATTTTTGCAAAACGGAATCAGGTCGTGTATAATCTTGACTTGGTTTTTGGGCTACAAACCCTGCATCAACCAGAAT
>JBKJKS010000171.1:0-21913 GCA_046597295.1 Saprospiraceae bacterium | reverse complement strand
CAGCGCGCCGTACAGGCCGCGCAGAACGGCGCCGTAGAAAAAAAAAATCCTGAGCTAAGTCCCCTTCCTGCTCCTGCGAAAAGCGCAGGCGCCACTCCGGCGCCCGCCGCCGCAATGAACGAGCCGGAGATGCCGCTCATACCGCCCAGTAATGCCCAGCCCCTTTCGCGGCAGGAAATGACCGACCTGGCCAGCGGCATACGACAGGGGGTGAAAAAAGCCGAAGTCATATCCTTTAGTCTGGATGCCTACGAGCAGGCAGTAGAAGTGGAAGAGGCCAAGAATGTGGCCCTCGAAAGCCGGCTGACGCTCGACAATGCCCGCAACGAGTGGCGGGCATTCGCCGCATCGCTGGAATCCAACCTGGTGCGGCTGGCGCTTACCTGTGCAGAACTGCACCTGGATGGTTCGGTACTGGTCGCCACGGTGAAAACCAGCCTGGAGCGCAACCATATTCAGGCGGAAACCCTGCGCCTGCTGCATACCCTGCGCCAGCGGTTGCACGATCCCCAGCTGCAAATCCGGGTAGATATTGACCAGGTCAAGGGCCGGGAAGAAGCGTCCGCCAAGTCCGCCCGTCCCCAGACAAAACAGGAAACCCTGGACAAAATGCAGGAAACCAATCCATTGGTCAGCGAGCTGATCCAGCGGTTTGGACTGAAACTGGACGACTAGATTTTGCTCCTCATGCAGGCCCTCTGGCACCTCGAAAATATTGATGTTACCCACTTGCTTTGCCCGACTAAACTCGGCAATGAAGCCCTTATGGGTGATCACCTGCATAAAATGTATCGTAAAGGCGAGCCGGTGTACATTCCCAATGACTTGGCTGACCGCATTTTTTTCATCGAGATGGGCCGGGTGAAGATATCAGTGATGAATGAGGAAGGCAAAGGAATCACCAAAGTCATCCTCGGCAAGGGCGAGGTCTTCGGCGAACTCACCCTGCTGGGCGAAGAGCGTCGCCACGACTTCGCCACGGCGCTGGAAGATACGACGGTCTGCGTGGTCACCCTGCCCGAACTGCGCGAACTGATGCGCGACCGCCCGACCCTCAACGTGTTCTTTATGAACATGTTTGGCGCGCGCCAACTCGAAATGGAACGCCGCCTGGAATCACTGATCTTTCGCGACAGCCGCAGCCGCATCGTCGAGTTTTTGTACCAGCTGGTCTTCAACAAGGGCCAACGCGTAGGCTATGAATGGGTCGTGCGTAACTTTCTTACCCACCAGGAAATAGCCAACCTGACCGCCACCAGCCGCCAGACGGTAACGACGACGCTCAACGATCTGCGTTTTAAAAAACTGCTGACGTTTAATCGCAGCCGTTTGTTAATTCGCGACCTGGAAAAATTGAAAGCGGAAATTCGCCCCTGACGATTGCCGGAAACCTGCCTTGCTGCACCATGAAAGATATTTTCTCCGTTGCAACATGACCGATCGCCGCTGGACGAGGATTTCGTGGGCGCGCTGCGGATGTTCTGGGCCGAGAACGAAGTCAAGTTCGTTCATTTTCCGATTTTTGCCCGCGTAGCCAGGCTCTAGTGCCGCTCATTTGCTCACCCTCTCACCACCCGGCGTGTACCAATTTTTCAAACCCCTCCTTTTTCTACTGCCTGCCGAACGGGCCCACCAGCTGACCGTAACCTTGCTCGATGCAGCGGCAGCCTTTCTACCCACGCGCTGGCTGTTGCGCCGCTGGTGGTGCGTAACGGATAAACGATTAGAAAAGAGCGTTTTAGGACTCCATTTTCCGAATGTCGTCGGCCTGGCGGCGGGCTTCGACAAAGATGGCAAGCACCTGGCCGGGCTGGCCTGCCTGGGCTTCGGCTTTATCGAAGTGGGTACCGTGACGCCGCTGCCCCAGGACGGAAATCCGCTGCCGCGCCTGTTCCGCCTGCCGGCAGACCGTGCCCTGATCAATCGCATGGGATTTAATAACCGGGGCTTGGAGGCACTGGTCGGGCGTTTGAAAAAATGGCGCGCCCGGCAGGGGCAAAGCGGCCCGATCATCGGCGGGAACATTGGCAAGAACAAAGCGACCCCCAACGAATCCGCCGACCGCGACTACGTGGCCTGTTTCGAAGCCCTTTTCCCCTGGGTCGATTATTTCGTGGTCAACGTCAGTTCGCCCAATACGCCCAACCTCCGGGCTTTGCAGGAAAAAGAACCGTTGATCCGGCTGCTTTCCTTGTTGCAGGAGAAAAACAGACTGCAGCCCAGCCCCAAACCCATCCTGCTGAAAATCGCCCCCGACCTCACCGATGCGCAATTGGACGACGTGGCAGACATCATCCAAACCACCGGCCTGGCCGGCCTGATCGCTACCAACACCACGATTTCGAGAGACCCGCTGCGAACATCCGCCGATCAGATAGCCGCCATGGGCGCCGGCGGACTAAGCGGTGCGCCGATGGGCGAACGCGCTACGGCGGTCATCCGTCACCTGCGTGCCCGGCTGGGCGCAGACGCGGTCATCATGGGCGTCGGCGGCGTGGATTCCCCGCAGGCGGCCCGGGAAAAAATACGGGCCGGCGCCGATCTGGTGCAGTTATACACGGGGCTGGTGTTTGCCGGACCCGGTCTGGTGAAACAAATCCTACGGAATATATTGATGGAAACAGGCCAACAGCATAACATGTAACGTATTGACATGCAACACATTACCCAAATTTATTAGCTTCCCTTATTCCACGATGATCTCATCCACAAAGATCCAGGCGCCTTCGCCTGCGCCTTCGGCACCCTGGGGGATGACGCCGAATTTTTGCACCACGACTTTTATGTAACGCGCTTTTGCGTTCGGTGTTTCCAACGCTACGCGCTCCACATGACTGCCCGACTTCACTGGAGCAGTTACCGGCTGTTTCCGGAGCAGTGTAAAATTCTGTCCGTCCATCGAGCCGTACACTTCCGCCCCGCGGGGCGGATAAATCCAGGCGCCCTGGGCATCTAAGTAGTGAAAAGTCACCCGGTTGAACCCGGTCGGCATACCCAGGTCGATCACCGGATCAATGTCCTGATTCACCAACCCCACCCAACTGCCATAGCCTTTGGCACTGCCCGTCACACCGTTGGTCAGCGCATACGTCTCTCCGCCGGTGTATTTGTCGGGCGCCGGCGCCAGGGTATAGGCCTTGCCGCTGGCCTTGTGGACCAGATACTGCACCGTCAGCGTTTTGCCCAGGGGCTTGCCGTTGGCAAAAGCGGCCGCTTTGACGGTCGTATTTTTAGTAATGGAAAAAGGTTCAGCAAAGTTTGCCGAACCGGCGGTGGGCGTTTCACCGTTGGTCGTGTAGCGGATTTTTACCTCCGGGTCCAGGGTCTTCAACTGCACTTTACCGTTGGAAAAAGAAGCCGCCACATCGTAAAAGCTTTTGGAGTAGCCCACCCCCAGCGCATCCAGCCGGCCAAAATGCGTTTGGATGCGCCGGGCGAAATCCGGCCAGTTCTTTTGGGCTTTGGCCGTCCAGACCACCTCCGCCAGGGCGCAGACCCGCGGATAGGCCATGTATTCCACCTGGGCGGAGCCAGGCATGTATTCCGTCCAGATGTTGGCCTGCGCACCGATGATATAGCGGGCTTCTATATCGCTGAGGCTCTCCGGCACCGGCTCGTAGCTGTACGCTTTTTCGAGCGTGAGCAAGCCACCGATAGCCAGCGGTTCCGTAGCCGGGTCGCTTTGGTAGTAATCGAAATACACGTGTGAACCGGGCGTCATCACCACCTGGTGCTGCTGTTTGGCTGCGGCAATGCCGCCTTCCGTGCCGCGCCAGCTCATCACGGTGGCATTGGGCGCCAGCCCGCCTTCCAGGATTTCATCCCAGCCGATCAGTTTCTTACCGTGTTTTTCGAGCATCTTTTCCGTCCGCTCGATAAAATAACTCTGTAAGGCATGTTCGTCGGCCAGGCCCTGGTCTTTGCGGCGCTTCTGACATTTGAGACAATTTTTCCAGCTGTCCTTTGGGCATTCGTCGCCGCCCACGTGGACGTAGGGGCCTGGAAACAAAGCACACACTTCGGTCAGTACGTCGTCCAGGAAAGCAAACGTTTGCTCGTTGCCGGCACAAAATACGTCGCCGAATACCCCCCATTGGGTAGCCGTCTCATATGGACCGCCCGTGCAGCCGAGTTCCGGGTAGGCGGTCAGGGCCGCCTGGGCATGGCCGGGCATTTCGATCTCCGGAATAATGGTCACGAAGCGACGACGGGCGTACTCCACGACTTCCTTGACTTCTTCCTGGGTATAGTAGCCGCAATAAGGTTGACCGTCAAATACCTGCGGCACATCGGAGTTATGGCCAACCAGGGTTTTCGTACGGCAGGCGGCAATGCTTTGCAGTTTCGGGTATTTTTTGATCTCCATACGCCAGCCCTGGTCATCCGTCAGGTGCCAGTGAAAGGTGTTGAGTTTGTGTAAAGCCAGCAGGTCGATGTATTTTTTGACAAAAGACACCGGGAAGAAATGCCGCGCGACGTCGAGGTGCAGGCCACGGTAGGCAAAGCGGGGGGCATCTTCGATCAGGCTGGCCGGCGCCGTCCAGGCAGTGGTAGTCGTCACCGGACTTGGGCTGTTGAAGGCCGGCGGGAACAGCTGGCGCAGCGTCTGCACGGCATAGAAAGCACCTGCCGCCGTCCGCGCCCGGATCAGGATGGCGTTGGGCCGAACTTCCAGTGTATACCCTTCCGCCGCCGCAATTTTCTCGTCGGGTAAAAAATAGATCGAGTTGCTGCGTGGCTCGGCAATGGCTGTCTGGAAGGGCTGACTCACCAGCCGGTAGCCCGTGGAAGATTGCGCCAGCACCATGAAATACCGGGCCGGTAAGTCCCAGTCCGGCTGATCGGCGGGAACGTAGATCCGGGTGTCGGCTTGCAGGGTAAAATCGCCTGGCCGGGCTTCCACCAGCGACGGTAGCGGAATAATATGGCGGACGGGTGTCGTCTGGCAGGCGGATAGTGCGGGGAGCAACACCAGGAGGAAAGCAATGCGAATAACCATGGTATTCAATGTGGTCAATGTGTAGAATGTGGTCAATGAGCAAGGGCGGCAACTTCGCTTCCTTATAATGGAAGTTGGTAACTGCGTTACCAAACTATAAAAATGCGGTTGCCTGTATTTAGCCGGTGAATTTTAGCAGACCACTGCTCCCTCCTGATTGATCGGCGAGAGAAAAATATCGCTCAGAATCTGCTGCTCGGAAAATGCCCGCTGCATAGCCGTTCCGGCGAGTTCGGCAGCCAGACTATTGGCACAGAGGGCAAATACGGACGGACCCGCACCGGAAATGCTGCAACCCAACACGCCTTCCACGTCCAGTGCGGCTTGCTTCACGCTGTAAAATCCGGGAATGAGGGCGGCGCGTTGCGGCTCGATGATGTCGTCGCGCAGGCAGCGCCCGATCAGGGCGATGTCGGCGTTGTACATGCCGATAATAAACCCGGCCAGGTTCGCGCTTTGCCGGGTATGCTGGTGGAGGGCCACCTCCGGCCGCAGGATAGCGCGGGCATCCCGGGTCAGCAGCTCGATATGCGGATACACCACCGCTACACACAGGCCCTTGGGCACGTGGAGGCGATGGACATCCAGGGTGTCATTGTCGCGAATGAGGATAATGCCGCCGAGTAGCGAGGGGGCCACATTATCGGCGTGAAAACTGTCGGAGGCGACCTGTTCGCCCAGGCAGGCAAAAGGCAGGAGTTCGCGCTTGCTCAGGCCGGTGCGCAGCAGTTCGCTCACCGCCAGTACAGCCGCGGCGGCGCTGGCAGCGCTACTGCCCAGACCGCTGCCCGAAGGCATTTTTTTGTGGATTTCCAGCTCGATACCACGTCCCGTTTCGTCCAGGTGCTCGAGCAGGCGGAGGGCCGCCACCCCTGCGGTGTTCTTTTCCGTTTCGAAGGGAAGTTTGCCTTGCGCGCCGGTTATTTTGGTGATACGCAGACCAGGTACGTCGCTTTTGCGCGCGATCACTTCATCGCCGGGGCGCTCCAGGCAGATGCCCATAATATCGAATCCGACGGCGGCATTGCCAATGCTGGCGGGGGCGAAAACTTTGATTCCCAATTTTTTATGAAATGATGAAGAGATGAAATGATGAAGTGATGGGTGGTTAAGATAAGCCCAGGCCGGGATTAGCGCCCTGTACGTTTTTGAAATAATTCCAGATGTACGCCATGTCGGCTGCTTCATTGCCGGTCGGGTAGAACAGTTCGGGGTCAAAAAATACTTCGCGGTGGGCAAAATCAAATTTGCAGAGACAGATCGGCACACCGGCCAGTCGGGCAATATGATAAAAGCCGGTTTTGAGTTTCTCCACTTTTTTCCGGGTGCCTTCCGGGGCAATGACGAGGTGCAGGCGCGGCTCCCGCGCGTAAGCCTCGACCGTGGACGCTACGAAGTTTTGGTTTTTCGAACGGTCGATCGGAATGCCTCCCCACCAGCGGAAGAGAAAACCGAAGGGGCCCTGGAACAGGGTATGTTTGCCCAGATAGTTTGCCCGCAGTTTGCCGGCACTATTGACCAGCACCCCCAGCGGGAAATCCCAGGTGGAAGTGTGCGGACCGACGGCCACCACGACCTTCGCTAATTCCTGCGGGTAATGGCCGGTGATTTTCCAGCCGAAAATCCACATAATGAAAGCACTTATTTTAGACCACATAGCTGTTGTCGGGGTTGTGGAGGGATGGAGACCGTATTTCCAGCAGGGCCACGCTTTCAATATGGTGCGTGTGCGGAAACATATCGACGGGTTGCACTTTCAAAACAGCATATTTCTCCGCCAACAGGTGCAGATCACGCGCCTGGGTAGCGGGATTACAACTGACGTACACGATGCGCGGTGCGGCCAGATCGAGTAAAAAACGCAGGGCGGTTTCATGCATGCCGGCCCGTGGTGGATCGGTAATCACGACGTCGGGCCGACCATGGCGTTCGATAAATTCCGGAGAAAGCACGTTTTTCACGTCGCCGGCGTAGAAAATGGCGTTGTTAATCCCGTTGAGGCGCCTGTTCTCCTCGGCATCGGCAATGGCTTCCGGTATTTCCTCGATGCCCACCACCTGCCGGCACTGCCGGGCGAGGTACAGCGCGATGCTGCCCGTGCCGGTGTACAGATCATACACGTTTTCCTGTCCGGTCAGCCCCGCAAAGCGGGCTGCCACATCGTAGAGGTTCTTGCCTTGGATGGAGTTGGTTTGAAAAAACGACTTGGGACCAATCTTGAACTGCAGATCACCCAGTTTTTCCACCACGTAGCCCTTGCCATGGTATGTAATAATGTCCTGGTCGAACATCGAGTCGTTCATCTTCGTATTGATGCAATAGACCAGCGTCGTGAGCGCGGGGAACGCCTCCAGAATGGCGTCCAGGTAGCCGCGGATGGCCGCCTGATCCGGCTGGGCAAAACTGACCAGCAACAGCAGTTCGCCGGTCGTGGTCAGGCGCACCATCAGGTTGCGCAGCAGACCGGTGTGGCGACGCATGTCGTAGAACGACAGCTCTTGCGCGAGGGCGATCCGGCGGCAGGTGTTGCGCAGTTCGTTGGAGGGATCGGCCTGCAGCCAGCAGCGTTGAATGTCGATTATTTTGTCAAAAAATCCGGCCCGGTGGAAGCCCAGGGCGTGTTCGGCGTCCAGGCTGTCGTCGCCCAGTTCCTCCGCCAGCAGCCAGCGTTTGTTGGCAAAACCAAACTCGAGTTTGTTGCGGTACCAGGTCGTTTGCGGGGCGCCGACAATGGGCAGGAACTCCCCCACCTCCACCTTACCGATCCGGCGCAGGGCATCTTCTACCACCTGCTGCTTATGCCGCAGTTGGGCCGCATAGTCCAGGTTTTGCCACTTACAACCGCCACAGACCGGGAAATGCTGGCAAAAATAATCGACCCGGTCGGGCGAAGGCGACACCAGTCGTTCCACGCTGCCTTCGGCAAATCCAGATTTCTTCTTTTGTACGAACACGTCCACTACATCGCCCGGAACGGCGCCCTCCACGAACACCGGCAGACCTTCCGCCGTACGGCCCACGCCTTTGCCACGATCAGCGATGCCGTGGATGGGTACGTTAAACAGGGTGAGCGGTTTTTTTGCCATTTTATGAAAAACAAGGGGCAAAAGTAGATAAAACCCCATCATCCGGAAAGCGAATCCCGGGACTTAGCGCCGCTCGATCACCATTTTTCCCTGCACCCTGCCGTTTTCGCTGCGGCACAAATAGTAATACGTACCGCCGGGCAGCGCTGCCACCGGAAGATGAAGACTGCTGTAGCCTTTGTCAAATGGTTGAGCGGAAAGCAGCGCGAAATGCTGTCCCAATTGGTTGAACACCTCCAGGGAAACCATCCCGGCAGTTTCCTGAAAAATAACCAGATTTAACTCGCTTTGCACGGGATTGGGGAACAATTCCACCCGGAAGCGTTCTTCTACGCGGACACTCCGGAGCGGCGAGTAAGCCAGGTGGCCATCGGCATCCCGCTGTTTTAGCCGGAAATACCAGGTGCCTCCGGCCAGATGGTCCACCTGAAATTGATAATGCTGCTGCTCGGTGGTCGTGCCTTTCCCGGCTTCAAAGCCCACGGTCTGAAAAGCGGGGTCGGCTTCCTGTTTCATTTCGATGTCGAAGCCGCGGTTATTCTGCTCGGAGGCCGTGACCCAGTGCAGCAGCGCGGAGTTCCTGCCCTCCAAACGGGCCTGAAAATCGACCAGCTCTACCGGCAAAACGTTGGTGATCGTAAAGTCGGCATCGGAAATGTCGAAGAAGACATTGCCGACGGCTTCCACCTTGATGCGGCAGGTAGTGGAAAGAATGCTGGGCAGGTTGACGACTTCCGTTCCGTCATTGGCCGTGCTGGCGACCAGTACGGTGGGGTAAGTATAGCCGCCGTCGGTAGACAGGGAAATTTTAACGTTGGCGCAGTTCACCGGGCTGGCCGTTGTGCCAGCTTCGAGCCAGGCGACCGTTTGAGGCGTGTTGCTGTTCCAAACGAGCGGCGTGCTGGGAATCTTGACCTGAAAAGGGCCGGCAGTGCCATCGACGGTGACCAGCACATTATCTGCGCCGGTGCAGCCGTAGGCAGCGCCGATATCCCGGACCGACACCCGGAAATTCAGGGACCGACCGACGGAGGGCAATACTTCCCAGGTGGAAGAGGCATTGTTCACAATAGTGCTGAGTTCCGGAAAGGTGCGTGTAGTAGCAGTGACGGCGGTAAAACTGCGGAAAGTCGGCCCACCCGTATTGGTCGGTAAAGGCGGCTGGGTGGAGGCCTGGGCATCCATTTGCTCCCAGTTATAGGTCAGCGGGTTGCCGTTTGGATCGCTGCCCACCGCCGTCAACGCGAAGGGCGTGGACTTCGGAATCGTATAGTTCGGCCCGCCATCGACGGTCGGTGGGTTGTTGCTGCTGTTGATGACGACATCGCAATTATTGCCGTTGCCCGTTGCGGTAAACGTGCCTATTTCCTGCAGATTGATGACTTGAAAGTAAGCATCGCTGTTGCTTTGCACGTTCTGTGCACCGCAAATGCCCGCGTAGGCCATGATCGTGGAACCGCTGCCCGGCTCAAAGGCCGTAGATGGATTTCCGTTGCCACTGCACGAGCCGCTGGTGCCGTTGAAAGTGTGGTTGCCGCCGAATTGATGGCCTATTTCGTGGGCGACGTAGTCGATGTCGAAACCATCGCCGACGGGCGACGAACTGCCGGTCACGCCTTTGGCCTTGTTGCCGGCGGAGCAAATACAGGACAGATTAGCAACCCCGCCGCCGCCGGTACTGAAGACGTGGCCGATGTCGTAGTTGGCCGTGCCGATGCGGGCGGTGCAGGTGGTCTGGTTTTGGCCAAGCATGACGCCGCCATTGCCGTTGGTGTAAGGATCGGTGTTGGCATCCAGAAAAATGAGGGTATCCTCGTTGGCGACCATCTGCATCGTTACAGCGGTTTCGAGCTCGTATACACCGTTCACCCGGTTCATGGAGGTCACCATAGCGGCCAGCGCCAGCGGCTTGGTGCCGCCGTGAAAAGCGGCATATTCGCCGGTGCAAGCCAGGGCCAGGCGATATGATTTCAACGTACAACTCCCGTAGTCGGGCTGCTGCCCGGGATGGAGCAGGCTGTCCGTTTTGCTTTCCCCGACGGCGCAAACAAAGGTTTTACCGGGTGGCAGGGGGTAGTTCTTTTTGAAATAGACCACATAGTTGGCCCGGTCACCCAGGCTGTAGGGGTCAATGAAGTAAGTGCCGCTGGCACCGGACACAATCATTGCGTGAAACCCCCAGGGGGTCAGGTCGCATTTGAGAAAAGCGGTGGGATCATCCAGGCCATAACCCGTGTAACAGCGGGTCCCGGGATGTTTCGCCTGCAGTTCCGGCGCCATCACCGGCGACTCGGTGAGCCGGAACCGGCTCATGTGTCCGTCCGGTGTAGGCAAAGTCAGTATGGGAAGGGCGGAAGTGGACATGGCCGCCGGGCTGAAGCGTTCCGGCACGTCGGCCAGCAGTGTTTGCAGGACCGGCAGGTTCAGCCAAACGGTGTGGTAAAGCGAAGGTATAATGCGGCGTTCTCCGACCACGGGAATGCTCGACTCGGAGACCGTATTCCAGAGGGATTGTGCAAAAGAAAAATTGGCCAAAGCCATAAAGCCCAGGAAAAGAAACTTTTTCATGCCGGATTAATTTAAATAATGAAATAAGGTGTGGCCGCTCCCGGGTGTTCGCCGGCAAATGTAAATGAATCGAATAACAATTTTCCTGCACCAGGGAGGACAAAGAAAGGGCGGTAATTCCGCTACATTTGCGCCTATTTTCCTTAAAACCAGATTTATTCTGCCCATCAACGCATCCTCTGCTATGACTTCCCGCGACATCCGCCGCCAATTCCTCGACTTTTTCGCTTCCAAGGGCCATAAGATCATTCCCTCCGCGCCCATGGTGGCCAAGAGCGATCCCACGCTGATGTTCATTAACTCCGGCATGGCGCCGCTCAAGGACTACTTTCTGGGGAACCAGACCCCGCCGGCCAAACGCATTGCCGATACCCAGAAATGCCTCCGGGTGACCGGCAAGCACAACGATCTCGAGGACGTGGGTTTTGATGGCTACCACCACACCATGTTCGAAATGCTGGGTAACTGGTCGTTTGGCGATTATTTCAAAAAAGAAGCGCTGGCCTGGTCCTGGGAGCTGCTCACCGACGTGTATAAAATTCCCAAAGACCGCCTCTACGTGTCCGTGTTTGGAGGAGATAAAGCGGAAAATCTGCCATTCGATCAGGAGGCCTTCGATACCTGGAAGCAGTTCGTGGCGGAAGACCGCATCATGCCTTTCGGCAAAAAGGAGAATTTCTGGGAAATGGGCGCCCAAGGCCCTTGTGGCCCCTGCTCGGAGATCCACGTGGACCTGCGCTCCGATGAAGAGCGCGCCAAAACCGACGGCCGGACCCTCGTGAATGCCGACGATCCCAACGTGATCGAGGTATGGAACAACGTGTTCATGCAGTTCAACCGCAAGGCCGACGGTTCGCTGGAAGAGCTGCCCGCCAAGTCGGTGGATACCGGTATGGGCTTCGAACGTCTCTGCCGCGCCGTGCAGGGCACGCGTTCCAACTACGATACCGACCTGTGGCTGCCGCTGTTCACGCTGCTCGAAAGCCTGTCCGGCATCACCTACACCGGTACTTATCCGGGCATCGAGGCCGACTGGAAAAAAACCGATGTGGCCATGCGCGTGGTGGCTGATCACCTGCGGGCGGTCAGCTTTGCCATCGCCGATGGGGAACTGCCCAGCAACACGGGCGCCGGCTACGTCATTCGTCGCATCCTGCGTCGGGCCGTGCGTTACTATTACTCCTTTCTGAATCTGCGGGAACCGGTGCTCTACCGGCTCTGCCCCGTGCTGGCCGAAGAGTTTGCCGACGTATTTCCCGAACTGCAGGCGCAGATCGACTTCGTGGTCAAAGTGATCCTGGAAGAAGAAAAATCCTTCTTGCGAACGCTCGAAAGCGGCCTCAAGCGCATAGAGAACATCGAGGTGCAGCATGGGACCGTCAGCGGAGAACAGGCCTTCGAACTGCTCGATACCTTCGGCTTTCCCATCGACCTGACCCGCCTCATCGCCCGCGAAAAAGGCTGGTCGGTGGATGACGCGGGTTTCGACCAGGCGCTGGCCGCACAAAAAGCCCGCTCCCGCAAGGATGCCGCCAAGGAGGTGGGCGATTGGGTGCTGCTGACGGAAGAGTCCGACATCGCCTTTGTCGGGTACGACGACCTGGAAAGTCGCGATGCACATCTGGTGAAACACCGCACTGTGGTCACAAAAGGCGAAGAACAGTACCAACTGGTGCTGAATCGTACGCCTTTTTATCCCGAAGGCGGTGGACAGGTCGGCGATCAGGGCTGGATGACTTTCGGTACGGAAAAAATACGGGTGCTGGATACTAAAAAGGAAAACACGCTGATCATCCACGTCGTGGAAAAACTACCCTACGATCTGGAAAATCAGGCGGTGACCTGCCAGGTGGACCCGCAAAAACGCCGGCTGACCGAGAACAACCACTCCGCCACCCACCTGCTGCACGCCGCGTTACGTCGTGTGTTGGGCAGCCACGTCCAGCAAAAAGGCTCGTACCTGGATGAGCAGGCGTTGCGTTTCGACTTTGCACATTTCCAAAAAGTGAGCGATCAGGAGCTGGCTGAAATCGAACGCATCGTCAATGAAAAGATCCGGGAGAACATCGTGCTCGAAGAAGCCCGCAACCTGCCCCTGGAGGAGGCCAAAAAGTCCGGCGCCATGATGCTTTTCGGCGAGAAATACGGTGATACGGTGCGCATGATCACTTTCGATCCCACTTATTCCCGCGAACTCTGCGGCGGCTGCCACGTCCGCCATACCGGCCAGATTGGTTATTTTGCCATTACTGCCGAAAGTGCCGTTTCGGCCGGGGTTCGCCGCCTGGAAGCGGTGACTGCCGAAGGAGCGGAGGCGCATTTTGCAAACTTAAAAAATGAAATAGCCGGCATTAAAAATGTGCTGAAAGCCAAAGACCTGGCCAAGGCCATCACCGACTTGCAGGACGAAAACAAGCGGCTACAGAAAGAAAACGACCGCCTCGTCCAGGAGCAGGCCAACGGATTGCGGGCCGGATTACGTCAGCAGGTCACCTTGGTCAATGGTATCAGCCTGGTGGCGACCGTGCTGCCCCTGCGCGACGGCAATGCCATCAAAAACCTGGCGGTGGATATGGAGCGGGAAATTGGAACTGCGGTCATCGCCTTCGGGTCGGTCGCTGCGGATGGTAAACCGGCCTTGAGCATTAAAATCAGCGATAGCCTGGTTAAAGAAAAAGGCCTGCACGCTGGCACCATCGTCCGCGAACTGGCCGGCAAATTCCTGAAAGGCGGCGGCGGCGGCCAGGCGGGCTTTGCTACGGCCGGCGGCAGCGATGCGTCGCAGCTGCAGGCGGCAGTGGAGGCCGTGCAAGGCTACTTGTAGGACTTTATTCGCCGGATTTTGTGTTTAAGTGCAAATATAAATAGCCATATCTTCAAAAAACGCGTTTTTTGAAGATATGGCTATTTATATTTGCAAGAAAAAGCATGGAAAGCCCATTGAACGTTGAGCATTTTAAAGCGGGACGCTGGGAAAAACAGTATGATTACCGCAGTTTCTTGCCCGAGCTCATCGACCGGGAATGGTTAATTGCTGATCCACAAACCCAATCTTTATTAAGCGAAGCGGATCGCTATCTAGGGGAGCTCAACGCCTTCGGGATGATTGTGCCAAATGTGGATTTTTTTATCAGGATGAACATCACCAAAGAGGCAACATTAAGTAATCGGATCGAAGGAACACGGACGGAAGTGGGAGAAGCCCTGCTTAAAGCACAGGATGTTAAACCCGAAAAACGCGATGATTGGCAAGAAGTACAAAACTATATTCAGGCAATTAACTACGCCGTAGGAGAACTGAAAAACTTGCCGCTGAGCAGTCGCTTGTTGCGCCAAACACATGCGCATTTGCTACAGGGAGTACGTGGCAAAAACAAAATGCCCGGGGAGTATCGTAGCAGTCAAAATTGGATTGGTGGGGCTACGCTCCGGGATGCTGTGTTTATTCCACCCCATCAATCGCAGATTCCTGCGCTGATGAGCGATTTGGAAAAATTCCTGAACAATATGGACATCAGGACCCCGCATCTACTTCGTATTGCCATTGCCCACTATCAATTCGAGACCATTCACCCATTCTTGGATGGAAATGGACGATTAGGTCGGCTACTGATCACACTTTACCTGGTTAGGTATGGGCTGCTAGGTAAGCCTGCACTCTATTTGTCCGAATTTTTGGAGAAAAACAAAAACCTTTACTACGAGAACCTAACCAGCGTACGGGAGCGAGATAATTTGCTGCAATGGTTACGCTTCTTTCTGGTAGGTGTAAGTGAAACAGCCAAAAATGCAACACAAACTTTTCAGCAAATTCTTAAATTGAAAGATAGGGTGGAAGCAGAGCAAATTGTTACGCTTGGTAAGCGCAGTGCAATGGGTCACGTTTTCATAAGGGAACTTTACAAAAACCCAATAATTACCCCTGCTGACACTGCCGAACGACTAAACGTCAGCATATCCACGGCTAATCGCCTAATCTCCGATTTTGAAAATCTGGGCATTCTTACTGAACAAACCGGATTTAGGCGCAACAGACTGTTCGTATTTAGAGAGTATTTGCAACTATTTGAGCGTCGTTCTTAATCACTGTAAATGGGCCTTTACCACTCCACCACCCGCCGCGGCAACACCACCGGCTCCGCCGGCGGGTGGTAGTAGTGCTCCACGACGGCGGCTTCCAGGCGCTGTTTCAGGGTCACGTTTTTGACGATCAGTGCATAGACTTCTTCCCCGGCCGCATTGAAGACCGACAGCAGGGTCACGTGCAGGGAACGTAACAGGTTAGAGCGTTCATCGCGTTCGAGCATCAGGGTGGCCTCGCCGGCCAGCACCGTTCCGTCATCCTGGCAGTGGCGGTACAGCACGATCTCGTATAAAATGCGCACCCGGGCCGGGTAGGAGTCGGTTTTTTGGTCCGGCATAAAAGTGTAGATTTGCTGAAAGGAAGTTAAGAGGAACAAAAATAATCCATAAAATGGAAATTAGTATACATAGTGGAAAAAAAATCCATAATAAATCTATTTTCTTGAGAAAACCGAAGCCAGCGGTGCTACCCCACTCATTTCCAGCAGCATCCACCCAGCTAATTGCTTGACAACATGAATATTACCAGGCAAGGAGAGAAATTAATGCTGCTGGTCAAGCGGGACGGCCGGAAGACCGATGAAATAGCTGCGGCCATGGCGATAGACAAATCGTACCTGCCCCGGCTTTATAAAATGGATGTTTTGCCCGCCAAGCCCCTGCGGAAAGCGATGGAAACCTTTGGGGTGCCAGCTGCTTATTTCCTGGATACGGCCGAAAACCCGATCGGCGTAGCCGAGCCGGGCAGGTTCTATAAGCAGACAACGGATGATCAGGACGGTACGGCCTGGCTACAGGCGGAAATTACCGCCCTGCGCGACGAGCTGCGTCGTCTGAACACCATGCTCGAACAGGAAAGGGCCATCAACGCCAATCTGGCGGAAGCCCTGAAAAATCTGAGTAAACGGGATTGAGGAGAACTACAATCAATGTGCTGATTGTAGGCAATGTGGTTAAGAATCAGCCCTTTGCATTTTGCCCCTTGTCCTTTTTTTCCTCACCGCCCCATTCCAATCACTTCCGCGAACACCCCCGCCGCCGTCACCTCCGCCCCCGCGCCGGGTCCGCGCACCACGAGCGGTCGGTCGCGATAGCGTTCAGTGGTGAACACCACCATATTGTCGCTGCCACTCAGAAAGTAGAACGGGTGACTTTGATCGAACGCCTGCAAACCAATGGTTGCCCGCCCTTCGTCCAGGCAGGCGACGTAGCGCAGCACCTGGCCGGCCTCCGCTGCCCGTTGTCGCAGCTGATCGAAATGGTCATCGTGCTGTTCCAGCGTCGTAAAAAACGCTTCGACGGAGGGCGCCGCCAGGCAATCGGCGGGCAGAATATTTTCGAGCTCCACGTCCCGGGCTTCCATTGGCAGACCGGTTTCCCGGGCCAGGATCAGGATTTTACGGCGTACGTCCGCACCGGACAGGTCATCGCGTGGGTCGGGCTCGGTAAGCCCGCGCTGTTTGGCCGCCCGCACAATACTGGAGAAGGATGGGCTGCCCTCCGCTACAGCGGGTTGGCAAAAAGTGTTGAAAATGAACGACAAAGTACCGGAGAGAATCCCTTCGATCCGCAGAATGCGATCACCGGAGTGGATCAGATCGTTAAGCGTCGTGATGATGGGCAGCCCGGCCCCGACATTGGTTTCGTAACACCAGTATACCCCGCGCTTCTCGGCGATCTTTTTCAAATGCTGGTACTGCGTGTACGAGGAGGAAGCCGCCAGTTTGTTGGGCGTGGAAATGGAAATGCTCGATTCGAGAATAGCGGCGTAGTGCGCGGTCACGTCCTCGGCGGCGGTGTTGTCGATAAAAATGGCGTTCGGCAGATTGAAGTTTTTCATCTGCTCCACAAAACGGGCCATCGAAAACGGGTCGCCGTCGCGCAGTGCCGTTTCCCAGTCGGTCGGTGCGATGCCTTCCTCCGTCAGCACCATCCGGCGGCTATTGGCCAGTCCGGTAATCCTGATTTCCAGGTTCCGCTTCTCCCGCAGGAAGGCAGCCTGGGCATCGATTTGCCGGAGCAGGGTGCGGCCGATCAGTCCCACCCCGACGATGAACAGGTGCAAGGTTTTCGTATCCGACAGGAAGAAAGCCTCGTGAATGGCATTGAGCGCTTTCGTCTCATCGGGTGCTCCGATCACCACCGAAATATTCAGCTCGCTCGACCCCTGGGCGATGGCCACGATATTGATGCCGTTCTTGCCCAGGGCCTGGAATAAACGTCCGGCAATACCTGGCCGGTAGCGCATGTTTTCACCCACCACGGCGACTATGGAGAGGTTGTCTTCGATTTTCATCGGCTCGATGAGCTGGCCGCGTAGTTCGTAGGCAAATTCTTTTTCCGTCGCTTTCATGGCTGCCTTCGATTGCGCGGGCGATACGGCGAACGTAATGCTCGTCTCGCTCGATCCCTGGGTGATGAGCACGACGTTCACCCCGGCCTGGGCCAGGGAGCCGAACAGGCGGGCGGCCACCCCGGGCACCCCGAACAAGCCACTGCCCTGCAGCGTGATGAGCGAGATCTGGTTGATGCTGGAAATGCCGCAGATGGCGCCGCCACTGGGCGTCTCGGGAGTGGCAATCTGGACCTTGTTACTGATGAAAGTACCGGCAAAAGACGGATTAAAGGTATTTTTGATCACCAGCGGAATATCCTTGGCCAGCGCCGGCAGAATGGTGGGCGGATAGATGACTTTAGCGCCGAAGTGGCTCATTTCCATGGCCTCCCGATAGGTCATCGTGGGCAGCGTAAAAGCCTTTTTTACCCGGCGCGGATCGGCGGTCAGTACGCCGTCCACATCCGTCCAGATCTCGATAGCCGTGGCCTGCAGCGCCGCACCGAGAATGGCGGCGGTGTAGTCGGAACCGCCCCGCCCCAGCGTGGTGGTAATACCGTCTGCCGTGCTGCCGATGAAGCCGGTAGCTGCCTGCACCCCGCTATGGGCGGCATAGTGCTCCCGGATGCGGCGGTTGGTTTCTTCGAAATCCACCTTGGCGCCGCCGAAATGCGCATCGGTGCGCACCACGTCGCGGGTATCGAGGAATTCGGTGGGAATACCGATCTGGCGCATGGCGTGGGCGATGATGAAGGCGGAATTACGTTCGCCAAAACTCATCACAAAATCCAGGGAGCGCGCCGACACTTCATGCAGCAGATAAATGCCCTGGAGCACATTGCTGAGGGCTTCGAAGTTAGCGGTGAGGTGCTGCGCCACGGGCAGCCGGTGAGTGGGCTCCAACAGTTGGTCGATAGCCTCGAAGTGCCGCACGCGTACTTTTTCGAGCAATTCCCGGTAGTGCTCGTCGCCCTTACCAGCCTTGGCCGCCATGTCGATGAGGATGTCCGTTACCTTGGAAAAAGCCGAAAAAACGACGGTGAATGGCTCGCCGCGCTGATAGTAGTCGAGCAATATCTGGAGCAGCCCGCTGATCGCGGCCGGCGAACCCACCGAGGTGCCGCCGAATTTTAGAACTTTCATGCGTGGAAGTTGGTCGTGAATACGTGCGAAATGGAGCGTAGTGGGCAGGATGTTCGCACAAAAAACGGACGATTTGGCGGCTTTTGGAAATGACCGGTAGAAAACAGCATTTTTGTCCCCGTTCCACGCTGCTAAAGATCATTCCTATGCGCCTGTTTTTTTTCCTGCTGCTGCTGACCGGACTGGCAACCTGCCAAACGAAGACCGATGCTTGCCCCAAAGAATTGGAGAAACGGGAGTATGCCCTGACCAATTCCCTGGATTCCTTGCTTTTCCACCGCGACGAAATGCCGGCGGACTCTTTCCGGATCGGGCTGGAAGTACTGCGTACCTGGGAATTGCAGCTCTTTGACGACGTGCGACAGTGCAATTTCGAGCAGGACCTGACCCGGTCTTACTACTGGTATAAGGGCCGGCTCAAATTTCCGGGCCGTATTCAGCAGGAGATGGAAAAACTCAACCGGTTACCGGGGCCCGGCCCGCTGCGTTAAAAAAGCGAGGCTGTCTCATAAGTATAGTTTAGAGGGGTTTAGAGGGTTTAGAGGGGTTTAGAAAAATCACACAACATTAATTATCAATGCTGAGTGGGCGAGTTCTAAACCCCTCTAAACTTACTAAACCCCTCTAAACCTAACTTATGAGACAGCCCCGTGTAAATGGAACATCTCTGCTGTAAGGGAAGGACTCGAACCTTCACGAGGCAGTTAGCGACAGCACAAAGTTTGGTGGTCCACCCCAAGTCGGCCGAAGCCGGCTTTATGCTGCATTTATCCTGTAATCCCCACCCCCGAGACAGGAGGGTATGGCTGCCAAATTTCATCACCTCACAAAGTTGAAATGCGCTTTTGCATTCCTGATGGGTCAAAGGTAAACGCATTGGCCTTTTTATTGCAAATAAATCAACAGTTTTATAATTAATTTATATTATCATTAAAAAAAATAGGAAATTGTTGTTTTAATTTAAAAATATTAAACAGTACGGCTACAAAAATTATGGAGTTGGCAACGGCACTTTGCCAGCAGATTTGTTTCGACTCCTCGCCATCAATTGCTTATGCCTTTTCCCGAACCTTTTCCCGATTTTCTGGCCGAGCGCCTGGCGCAGCCCCTGCCCGGTCAGCCGGCGCAATACAAAATGGCCAGCCTGCGCCGCATGGAAGAGCTGGGGCTGCGGGCTGCACCGCCGGCCAACGTAAAGACCGCGGCGGTGCTGCTTTTACTTTTCCCTCAAAATGGGACTTGGCACCTCACGCTTATCCAGCGGACCGTCAACCTGCAGGACCGGCACAGCGGACAGATCAGTTTCCCGGGCGGACGCTATGAACCGGCGGATGGCACCCTGGCCAATGCCGCACTGCGCGAGGCCCATGAAGAATTGGGTTTGCCGCCCGCACGGGTGCGACTGGCTGGGCGGCTGACGGAGCTCTATATTCCGGTGAGCAATTTTGTGGTCCATCCGTTTGTGGGCGTGATCCACGACGGCGGGGCGCCAGACTTTGCGCCGCAGCCCGGCGAAGTCGCCACTATTCTGACGCCGTCGCTGGAAATATTCCTGGCGGATGACACCCGCAAAACGACGGATATAACGGTCAACGAGGGCGTTATGCTGGAAAACGTACCCTACTTTGAAGTGGAAGGCCGCGTACTATGGGGCGCTACGGCAATGATGCTGAATGAATTCCTGGAGGTTTTAGCCGGAAAGTGAATGGTCATGCGGTAGCCGGCTACGGCAGCACTCCATCCTGCCGCAGCAGGTCGATATAACGCAGGCTTCCTTGCTTATTGGGGTGCATGAAATCGCCGAAGTCGGTGGGATCGGTGAGGGCCTGCCGGTAGTCGTGCACCGCAAGACCGGTGGCCTGCTCCACCGCCGTTTTCAAAGCATCGAGGTTGCTCACGTTTTGGGCAAAACCGGGAAAATAGGGGCTAATTACCAATTGAACCTGTACGCCTTTGGCCTGTGCAGCCTGCACCGCGGCCAGGAGTTGAGCGATCAACGCAGGATGCACCTCGAGGGGATAGCGGTTTTGGGCTACCTCGGCCGCCAGCTTTTCCGGAATCTCCCGGTCGAGCAACCAGGCATTGTCCAGCGTACGACGGTGGAACAGCGCACGTTGAAAGATCTCATTATTAAAGCGGGTCAGGTGCGAAATCTGATTGCCGCCCCACATTTTTGGTAAACTGTCGCGGAGCAGTCCCGTCAGTCGCGGGGAAAAAGGCGCGTAGGTAGCAAATCCGGCCAGCAGTTCATTGTTTGGGCGGTCGCAAATGGTGATATCCAGCACCATCGTGTGGGGAGCGGCATAGCGGTCGAGATAGTCCTGCACCAGCGCATTGGCCACATCCATCGAAAGCCCGTTATAACTCGGATTGAAGGTGGTTTTCCCGGTGGTTTGCTCGATATAAGGCTCGTAGAAGGTCAGGCCGCGCGAATTGCCCACCAGCAGCAGCTCGGCTCCCGCCCGGCCATCGTACAGCCGCGCATAGCGGAACTGGCTGCCGATGGCCTCCCGCTGGAGCAGCCAGCCGGCCAGCCGGTCGCCGGTGAAAAGCAGCGCTAAAAAAGCGACGTACCAAAGCAGGTGTTTCATGGTCAGAATTGGAAGTAAATAAACGCATTCGCGCCAAAAGTGCCGAAAAAGGCGATCAGCCAAAGCAGGGCCGCAAAGGCTGCCATGCGCCAGTAAGGGTCGCCCACCTGCCGCACATTCCAGTGCCAGGGGAAATTAGTGATCTCCACCGTCAGCAAAATGCCGATCAGCAGCAGGCCCTTGATCACCTGGAATTTATTGATGACCGCGCCGAAATGAAAGCCTTCACCGCTCAGAATGCCGGTGATGACCTGATTGGCGACCGCAAAACTGCTATCCCCCAGGCTGCCCGCCCGAAAATAGATCCAGGCCAGCAACGTCAGACTATACACTGCCAATATCGAAACACCGTCGTCGACGAAACGGGGCAGCCGCAGCGCCCGCACCACACGCCCCCACACGGGTGCCACCAGGCGCTGCAAAATCAGGTACAGTCCGTGCAGGAATCCCCAGAAGACAAAGGCCCAGTTCGCGCCATGCCACAACCCGCCGAGCAGCATGGTAATCATGTTATTACGGTAGGTCTGGAAAACACCGTGGCGGTTGCCGCCGAGCGGGATGTAGAGATAGTCGCGCAACCAGGAGGACAGGGAAATATGCCAGCGGGTCCAGAATTCAGAGAAGCTGCGGGAGAAATAAGGCGTACGGAAATTCTCCGGAAAGCGAAAGCCCATCATGCGGGCCAGCCCGATGGCGATGTCCGAATAGCCGGAAAAATCACAGTAGATCTGGAACGAATAAAATACCACCCCAATGAGCAGGTGCATGGAGCCGAAGGTCTCGGGCGCATGGAACACCTGATCCACGAAAGGCGCCAGCGAATCGGCGATGGCTACTTTTTTAAAAAATCCCCACAGGACACGCCCTAATCCCGAATTCCAGCGGCGCCATTCGAATTTTTTGTCTTCGCTCATCTGCGGCAGCAGATCATAAGCGCGGACAATCGGTCCGGCCATCAGCTGGGGAAACAGCGATACGAAGGCTGCAAACTTGATAAAATCGCGTTCTACCGGCATTTTTCGCCGGTACACATCCACGGTATAGGACAGGCTCTGAAAGGTGTAGAAAGAGATGCCCACCGGCAGAATGATGTTCAGGGTGGTCCACG
>JBKJKS010000276.1:0-3528 GCA_046597295.1 Saprospiraceae bacterium | reverse complement strand
CCATTTCAATGCTTCGCGCCGGGTGAGCGGCGCCAAACGCATGCTTTCCACAAACAGCATGACCGCCGCCGGATCGGTTTTCGAGTACTGACGTAAGGCCCAGCCCGCCCCCTTCTGGATAAAAAATTCCGGTGAGTCCGCCATTTGGCGGATGTTGTGGAACAGCAGGCCGGCATCCGTTTTGTCGCGATAAGTCAATTGAAAGATCATGCTGATTCGCTGGAGCCAGATATTGCCGGAAGCCAGCCAGCGAGCGCAGGCCGCTTCGCGCAGTTCCGGGAAGCGCAGCAAATGCAGACCCATTAACTTGGCCAGCCAATCCACCGTATCCCACCACGAACGGGTCACGATGAGTTCTTCCAAAAAATCCAGGAACTCGGCGGGTTGTTTTTTTAAAGTTCTCTGCACCGTCTCCAGGGCAAAATAGTGCAGCTCGCGGTGGTCGTCCGCCAGACAAAGCCGCGCCAGTTTCTTTAGATCTTCCCCTTCCGGTATCCCGGTCATGCGGTGTATATCCCTGGTCAAAGCCAGCCAGACGGGCGCTTTCAAACCGAAAAAATCGAATTGATGCCGCAGGTAGGCCATTTGCCCCCGAGCAATTTCAGGATGACCGTGTTCCCGAAAAGTGTCACGGGCCAGCTGGAAATAGTCGGTAGGGGACATGCGGGCGGAATGTGTTGGAAAAGATGGAGGGTGTGGAGCGGTGGAGACTCAATACCCTCCACACTCTCAACATCCTCCACAAATATCTATAAAACTGAGCGGCAACGTTATTGCTTTGCACTTTCTAAATGACTCTTGGGTATGAATAAATTTGCCTGGCTCCTGATCAGCCTTTCCTCCTTTTGTGCCGCCGCCTGCGGTCCCGACTATGTCTACCAAGAGGTGCAGGAAGTGCCCGCTGGCGGTCAATGGGCCTACGCGGATACGCTGAATTTCAAGTTCACCATTACGGATACCGTGGCGCGCTACAACTTTTACCTCGATTTCGAACACAGCGACACTTTCGCCTTTCAGAATATTTATTTAAAACTGTATACCCACTTTCCGAATGGCCACCGCCTCATGAAAGTCCGGTCGTTCGATTTTTTTGATGCCCAGGGTGCGGCCGTGGACAAGTGCTCCGGCAACCGGTGCAGCCTGCGCACGCTGTTGCAGGAAAATGCTTTTTTCAAAGCAACCGGCGAGTACGTGCTGACGGTAGCGCAGCATACCCGGCGCGAGCCATTGCCCGGTGTACGGTCCGTGGGCTTAGCCCTGGAAAAAATGCCGCGTCAATAACGGATGCGGTGAAAACGGCAGGCTACCGGCTGTTTGTGGCCGGGCGGAGCGGCACATACTTTTGGCCTTTGCTGGTGTCCGGGCATTCGGCCGGGCCGCCATTTTGTCACCCACCTCCACAGCTGGCATAATTCTCGTTCACTGGTTCGCTGCACCTGGAAACCTTGGTCTTCTTCAGCTTTCAACTTTAGGATTATGCTACAATTCTTGTCTACCGAAGGGCAGTCCGCCGATCCCAGCCAACGCAGCACGCTGCTGCCAGATCCAGCGGATGATCAATTACTGGACGCTTACTCACAGACGGTCACCGGGGTTGCCCGCCGGGTCAGCGCCGCTGTCGTGCACCTCAAAATACAAAAACCCCCGACCAATGCCCGGGCTGCCCAGTCGAACCGTCCGCCAGAGCCCTTTGGGACGGGAAGCGGCTTCGTCATCAGCAGCGACGGTTTCGTAGTGACCAATAGTCACGTCGTCAATGGCGCGACCCACATCGAGGCGACTTTGCCCGATGGCCGCTCGTTCCAGGCCCACATTATCGGCGACGATGCGGCGACGGATATTGCCGTCATCAAAATAGACGGCAGTAACCTGGTATCGCTGGCTTTCGGGGAGAGCAACCGGCTGCAGGTCGGCCAGATCGCCATCGCCATCGGCAATCCCTATGGTTTTCAATACTCGGTTACGGCGGGTGTCGTCAGTGCGCTGGGCCGCACACTGCGCAGCCAGAACGGCCGATTGATCGATGATGTCATCCAGACCGACGCGGCGCTCAACCCCGGCAACAGCGGCGGTCCGCTGGTGGATTCGCACGGCTACGTGATCGGCGTGAATACGGCGGTGATCCTGCCCGCGCAGGGCCTGTGCTTTGCGGTAGCCTCCAACCTGGCCAAGTACGTGGTTGGCAAACTCATCCTCGAAGGCCGGGTCCGCCGCGGCTATATTGGTATTGGTGCGCAGACCGTGCCGCTGCCGGCCAAGTGGATGCAGACGCTGGAACTACCCACCCAGGGCGGCATCCAGATCCAAAGCGTGGAACCGGATGGCCCGGCCAACAACTCCGATCTGCGCGCGGGCGACATTATCGTGCAATTTGAAGGCCGACCGATCGATTCGATTGATCTGCTACATAAAGCACTGGATGCCAGCACCATCGGCCGGTCCATCAATCTTTGGGTCTTGCGGGATGGGGCGCTGAAAAGCGTGGCGGTCACGCCGGGTGAAATGAAATAAGTGAAAGGGAAGCGACGGTTTTACAATTTCAATTTTGTTCAATTTTTGAACGGAGTACATTTGTCCCGAATAAGGAGGAAGCGGTCGCTTTTTAGCGTGTTTCCTTCAAATTCTATTTCTTTTCACTTCTAACTCTAATTTCTAACCACCAAGTTCATGAAAAAATTCTTCCTACTCAGTTTCATTACCCTTTGCCTCTTCGGCTTCCACAAAGCGGAGGCACAAGTCGACCTGACCCTGAATCCGGTCGGTGTCCTTTTCGGTGATCTCAACATCGGCGCAGATTTCGCACTTGCGGAGAATTTCAGTCTCGAAGCCCAAGTTGGTTTTGGGATCAGCAAAATCGCCGGGATCAGAGGCACCAACATTCCGATTAACGTTGTGGGCAAGTACTACTTCAACCCCAAGCAGGGAACCGACCGCTTCTATGCCGATGTGTTTCTGCGTTTTGTCAACCGCAACTGGGAGTATGATGACAATTCGACCAATGCGAACTTTACCAGCACCCGCTTCGGCCTGGGATTTGGCCTTGGTTATAAAATTGTTTCGACCAAAGGTCTTGTATTCGACATTGGTCTTGGTGCCGGTCGCGCCCTGGTCACCAACAACAAATACGAAGAGGATGGATTCGAGCAGGATGTCGACTGGGGAAATGTGATTTTCCTGGGTAAATTCGGCATTGGCTACCGTTTTGGCGGCAGCAAGAATTAAGTTTTTCCGTTTTTAATAACAGATTAGGAGCCACGCCGAAGAAATTCGGGGTGGCTCCTGTCGTTTCAGGTGCTGGCCGCGCTCCAGGGTCGGAGCGCCAAACTTATTTGCCGGTAGATTTATGTTGGACTTATTGCGTGTTAATCAGGCGCTTGTGATTTTCAACCCACGAATTTATTCGTGGGCTATGCGTCAAAAACGGCCAGGCCAACCGATTTATCGGTTTTTTGGCTCGACTTGCCCTAAACCGATAAATCGGTTGGTCAAAAGGTTAAGTATAGTGGTACCCACGAATAAATTCGTGGG
>JBKJKS010000665.1:0-3374 GCA_046597295.1 Saprospiraceae bacterium | reverse complement strand
GCGTCAGCTTACTCGATACCTCACCATTGACTGAAAAATTATCATTTAAAAAAAACAATATGAAATTAATTCTTACTTCCATTTTATCGTTGACAATCGGATTCAATTGCTTAGCTCAAAGCAATAACAACAAATCAATTGACGCATTAAAAAATGAAACCGCAATAACCATACAATCTGGTTATGATGCTTACAAAAAAATTGCTTTTAGTATTTGGGATTATGCAGAATTGGGATATAAAGAAAATAAGAGTTCTACATTGTTGCAGAATACATTAAAGGACAATGGATTTACGCTGGAAGCTGGTGTAGCTGGTATGCCTACTGCATTTGTTGCAACTTATGGGAGTGGCTCTCCTGTTATTGGTATTTTGGCAGAGTATGATGCATTGCCCGGGTTATCACAAGATAATTCGCCAGTGAAAACTCCAGTTGCAAATAAAACCAGTGCCCATGCCTGCGGTCATCATTTATTTGGTACAGGCTCAGTGGCTGCTGGTATAGCTATTAAAAAAATATTGGAAACAGGAAAGATAAAAGGCACCATTAAAGTGTTTGGTTGCCCGGCAGAAGAAGGTGGAAGCGGAAAGGTATATATGGTTAGAGAAGGCTTATTTAATGCTGTTGATATAGTGCTGCACTGGCACCCAGATGACAACAATTCAGTAACTTATACAAGTGCTTTAGCCAATAAATCTGCCAAGTTTAGATTTTATGGTATTGCATCTCATGCATCTGGTTCGCCTGAGCAAGGGCGTTCTGCATTGGATGCGGTAGAAGCAATGAATAATATGGTAAACATGATGAGGGAACATGTTCCCCAAGAAACCCGTATTCATTATGTAATTACCAATGGCGGGAAAGCACCGAATGTAGTGCCTGAATTTGCTGAAGTATATTATTATGTAAGACACCCTGAGAAAAAAATGGCAGTATCTATTTTTGACAGAATTGTAAAAGCTGCGGAAGGCGCAGCGCTTGGTACAGAAACAAAAACCGATTACGAAATAATTGGCGGCACACACGACCTGCTTATAAACAAAACACTTGCAATAAACATGCAAACCAATTTAGAAAAAATTGGTGGTGTAAAATATACAGCAGAAGAAATTGTTTTTGCTAAAAAAATTCAAGCAAGTTTTTTAGGTAAGTCGGAGCCAATAGATTCTGCCGATATTGTAAAACCTTTGCACATTGAAAAAAATCAAGGTTCCACAGATGTAGGTGACGTAAGTTATGTTGTGCCAACCGTTGGTGTGGTAACTGCAACATGGGTACCAGGGACTGGTGGTCATAGCTGGCAGGCGGTAGCATGTGGAGGAACAGACATCGGTATAAAGGGAATGATGGTAGCAGCAAAAACATTGGCGTTTACAGCCATTGATTTATTTACTACGCCATCATTAATACAAAAAGCAAAAGCTGAATTTATTCAAACAAAAGGGGATTACCAATACAAAGCATTACTCGGCGACAGAAAACCAGCGTTGAACTATAGAGACTGAATAACGGACTTAATTTGAAATTACCCAAAAAAGCCGAAAAATCATAAAAATACAATTAACCCCCTCAACCCTGCAAAAACCCCTTCAAATCATCCAGTGTATTGGCCTCCTCCGCCTTTTTATCCGTCCGCCAACGATTCATCCGTGGAAAGCGCAGGGCAATACCCGACTTGTGGCGCTTGCTTTCCTGAATGCCTTCAAAGGCAATTTCGAAGACCAGCTCCGGTTTGACGGAGCGCACCGGTCCGAAACGCTCGAGGGTGTTCTTCCGGATCCAGGCGTCGACTTTGCGAAATTCCGCATCGGTCAGGCCGGAGTAGGCTTTGGTGAAGGGTACCAGCTCGGTCCCGCTCCAGACGGCAAACGTAAAATCGGTGTACAGGTTGGCCCGGCGCCCGGCGCCCTGCTGGGCATAGATCATCACGGCATCGATCATACGCGGCTCCAGTTTCCATTTCCACCAGTCGCCGCGTTTGCGCCCGGTTTTGTACACGGAATCGGCCCGCTTGAGCATGAGGCCTTCGGCTTTCATTTCGGCAGCATTGTTACGTTTGATGGCCAGTTCTTCCCAGGAGGCTGCTTCGATGAGGGGCGACAGCACCAGGCAATCGGCGCGGCCTTCCGCTACGACGTCTTCCACGATGGCCCGGCGTTCGGTAAAAGGCAGATCGCGAACGTCCTTATTTTGATATTCCATCACATCGTAGGCGATAAAGACCACCGGCGTATCCGTCAGGTGCTTTTTACCGATCGTTTTACGACCGATGCGGGTTTGCATGGAGGCGAAGGGCAGGGGCAGCCCGTCCTTCCAGCCGATGATTTCGCCGTCCAGCACGACGCCGTCGGGCAGATTGGCGCGGAGGATCTGGTACTCGGGATATTTATCGGTGACCAGTTCTTCGCCGCGCGACCAGACGTACAATTCTCCCGCCCGCTTGATGATCTGGCCCCGGATGCCGTCCCATTTGTACTCGGCCATCCATTCCGACACCAGTCCCAGCGCTTCCGGCTCCTGTTCGAGCGGATGGGCCAGGCAAAAAGGGTAGGGGCGGGACAGGTCGTCGCTGGCATTCTCGCCCAGGATCAGTTCCTCGAAGGTGCTGTGGTCGGGCGACCAGGCGCCGGCCAGGCGATGCAGCACGGTATTTTCGGGCAGTCCGGTAAATTTGGCAATGGCCCGGGCCACCAGTTTATCCGACACGCCGATCCGCCAGTTACCGGTGATCAGCTTGTTGAAAATAAAGCGCTGGCCGTAGTCCAGCTGGTTCCAGGCCTGCACGATGGCCGTCCTTTTGGTACTTTCATCCACTTTATCCAGGGCGCGGATGTAGTCGATCCAGTAGCGCAGGTTATGGTCGGTTTCTTCACTTTTTTCCGGCAGCACCAGCGCAATCGTCTCGGCCAGATCGCCGACAATGTGGTAGCTATCTTCGAACAGCCAGAGCGGCAAGTTGGCTTCTTCCGCCGCCCAGTTGCGCAGCAAAGTCGTGTTGACCGTGCGCTTGGGGCGGCGATGCGATAAAATAGCGATGCCCCAGAGTTGCTCATCCGCAGGGGCTTCCCGCAGATAGTCCACCAGCGCGTCCACCTTGTCATTGGTCTTGTTGGACTGGTCCATGCGGATAAATAGATCGGCGAATTGGCGCACAGGGAGGGAATTATGAATTATGAATTATGAATTATGAATTATACCTCACGCCGCCAAGTTTTCAGCATAGGGTTTATAGGGAAACCGAACGTTAAACAAATGGCGATTTACAACATATTTAGGTCCAGATCAATAAATATTCTACAATTTCTCTACAAATTGCCATCCCTGTAACTCTGCTACTGATGTGTTGAAATAATTCATAATTCATAATTCATAAT
>JBKJKS010000417.1:0-3492 GCA_046597295.1 Saprospiraceae bacterium | reverse complement strand
GCGCGGGTCTTCCGGCAGGCGTTCAATATGTCTCCTTCCGCATGGCGACATGCAAAAATTGGATAAATAGATTTTTATGCAGATATTTTATGGCATAATCGGGTAAATGCAGGATTTGTACTTGCTTTTGGGAGATTTGTGCTATGCTTATTTGGCAGGTGGCAGATAATTTGCCCCATAATCGCCTCCATGCCGTTGCACTGGTAGTGAACGGCTGGTTGGTTCGGCAACTAATTTTTACACCAAAACCAAAATCCAATGAAAACAACACTTACGCTCTGCCTGGCGATTTTTATCGCCCTGCCCCTGGCCACACAAGCTCAATTGTGGCCCATCGAAACCGTCCGCTCCAACATCTCGGGCGCCTGGACCCGTTCCGCCGACTTTGATCAGGATGGTGCCCCAGATATTTTGGTGCAAAGTGGCGACACTATTTTTTGGTACGAGAATCTGCGACCCGGTTGGGCGCCCCACATCATCGACCTGACATTTTACGATTCCAAGTACGGTTACGTGGACGTGCTGGATCTGGACGGCGACGGCGACACGGACGTCATTAAGGTCCCCACACCAGGCAATGGTGGCGATCCGCTGACCTGGAATGAGAATAAAGCGGGCGGCACAGAGTGGGAAAGCCATACGCTCGTCACGTCAGTAGGCTCTGTTAACTGGATGCAGTCATCGTGGGGCGATCTGGACGACGACGGCGACCAGGATGTCGTCGTGCCGGAAGTTGATTTTAACAATGATCCCGTACAAACCAGCCTGTACTGGCTGGAAAATAATGGCAGCGAGGAAACCTGGACAAAGCACCCGCTGAAAGCCGGGAGCTACTTTTATAGCAGTGTGGCTGACCTCGACGGCGACGGCGATCCGGACATCGCCTGCTCCGAAAATCAGGAAGGGGTGTTTTGGCTGGAAAACCAGCTGCCCAGCCCCGATTGGGTGCAGCATCCGATCAATGACAATGGAGATCTGCACCTCGTCGGCGCCTGCGTGGACCTCAATGCCGACGGCGCTGCCGATGTGGCTTCCGCGATGGCCAATGGCGGTATGGCCTACTTCGCCAACCCTGGCTGGGAACAAGTAAATATCAACAGTGCCCCGCAAATTTATTTCGGCGTCTTCGGCGATGTGGACGGCGATGGTGACCCCGACGTTCCTTACGGCGGCTGGGGTAGCCTGCCGCAACCGCTCGGTTGGGCGGAAAACCAAAATAGCGGCGCCACCTGGGTGCTCCACGACATCACCAGTGCCGAAGCGATTCAAAGGATTCCCAGCGGGCTGAGCGACATCGACGGTGACGGCGATATGGACATGATTTCCCTGACTTTCGATTTCAATACAGGTTTGGGCTCCGCCTTTTGGGCCGCGAACCCGAAAATCAGCGTCGGCGTAGCCCAGCCGCCAGCCAATTGGGAACACCCTGTCCTTGCCATTGCACCCAACCCATTTTCATCCGCGACGACCATCCGGTACCAATTGCACGAGTCCGGCGAAGTACGCCTCTCGATCCATAACCTGCTTGGTCAGCCCGTGCGTACGCTAAGCCTCCGCCGCCAGGATACGGGAGCACATACATTCGTCTGGGATAGGCGGATGGAGAATGGTGAGCGGGCGCCGCAAGGGGTGTATTGGGTCAGGCTGAAGCTGGCCAATGGCGAGGTAAATGGGCTGGTGGTGGCAGATTGAACATCCGCCATTGCCATTACTGCATGATCGCCTTGATGCCCGGTAACTCCTTGCCCTCCAGGAACTCCAGCATGGCCCCGCCGCCGGTGCTCACGAAGCTGACTTTTTTCGCCAGCTTCAACTGGTTCACCGCCGCTACGGAATCGCCGCCGCCGACCATGGAAAAGGCGCCTTTAGCGGTGGCTGCGGCGCAGGCTTTAGCCACTACTTTGGTGCCGTTGGCAAAGGCAGGCATTTCGAAAACCCCCATCGGGCCGTTCCAGATGATGGTCTGGCTTTTGCGGATCACGCCGGCGAACTGGCGGGCGGCGGCCGGACCGATGTCCAGTCCCATCCAGCCCTCGGGGATCTGGTGGCTGGGATAGACCTCGACCTTGGCATCGGCGGCAAACTTGTCGCCGCAGACCGAATCTTTGGGCAGCAGCACTTTCACCCCGGCCGCTTTGGCTTTTTTCAAAAACTCCAGGGCCGTTTTCACCCGGTCGGCTTCCACCAGGGAGTTGCCGACGTCGCCTTTTTTGGCCAGGAAGAAGGTGTAAGCCATGGCCCCGCCGATGATGATGTTGTCGGCGTAGTCCAGGAACTTTTCCAGCAGGAGCATCTTATCGCTCACCTTCGCGCCGCCGGTAATGCAGGTCACGGGTCTGGCCGGTTCGTGCATGGCACGGGTAGCGTTCTCGATTTCGCGCTCCATCAGGAAACCGAAGCTCTTGTGGTCCTTGTCGAAATACCGGGCCACCACCGTGGTGCTGGCGTGGGCGCGGTGGGCGGTACCGAAAGCGTCGTTGATGTACAGGTCACCGAGGGCAGCCAGCTTTTTGGCAAAATCCGCATCGCCCGCTTCTTCTTCGGGGTGAAAGCGGGTGTTTTCCAGCAGCAGCACTTCGCCCGGCTGCAAGGCAGCGGCCTTTTTCACCGCCATCTTACCCACGCAGTCGTCGGCAAAATGCACCCGGGTCTTCAACTTCTTCTTCAGGTGCTTCACCAGGTGGTTCAGTGTAAATTTTTCGCGGTTGATGCTGCCGTCGGCATTCAGTTTCTCCAGGGGGCGGCCCAGGTGGGACATCAGGATGACCGCGCCGCCCTGCTCCAGAATGTGCTTGATCGTCGGCAGTGCCTCCCGGATGCGGGTATCATCGGTGATATTGTACTGCTTGTCCAGCGGCACGTTGAAGTCCACGCGGATAAGGGCTTTTTTGTCTTTGAAGTTGAGCGTCATACGGCTATAAAGGTGGTCTGGGTGTAAAAATGTGGCCAATATGAAAAAATGTGGCCCAGGTGAAAATGGGAGCAATGTGTTAAATTATGCTGGTGCAAATGAATGCGTATATTTCAGATTGTCGCGGCCATGTAGGGCGAAACACCAGTTTCGCCCGTCGAGATTCCGAAACTGGTGTTTCGGTTTACAAGCCAGCAACAATCTGAAATGCACCCAAATGAATGGCTGTTTCGAATCAGCGGACAACATCCATTGACCTCATTAAAACACATTGGCCACATTCATTTGATTTATACCATCGCTGCCAGCTGCGCCAACCGGGCCGAATACCCGGCCTCGTTGTCGTACCAGCCCACGATGCGGCAGGTATTGCCGTTCACCTGGGTCAGCGGTGCATCGAAGACGCAGGAGTGGGTGTTGCGCACCACGTCGCTCGAGACGATCTCGTCGGTGTTGTATTCCAGAATGCCTTTCAGGTGGCTGTCGGCGGCGGCTTTGAAGGCCGCGTTGATCTCTTCCACGGTGGCGACCGGTTCACTTACCGACTGCGTGTGTACGATCAAGAAAGCCGCCACCGTGGA
>JBKJKS010000298.1:0-2665 GCA_046597295.1 Saprospiraceae bacterium | reverse complement strand
CGGCAGACCCAGGGCATGCGCCCAGGTGGCCAGCTGGCGCATCAGGGGCCAGCGGGCGTCCACATCGGGCGCACAGGCCTCCGTCCAGGTGGGCGGCCAGCGCTCGTCATTGCCCTGATTGGCATAGTGGTGCACGTTGATGATGTCGCAGGGCAGACGCCGGTCGGGCCGGTGGGCTTTGGCCCAGGCCAGCATGCGGGCGTAGTAGTCCGGCTGTATGCCCGTCAGGCCCGCCATCGCGACCCGCATGGTCGGATCGGCCTTTTTGATGCTGTCGTAACAGGCCGACAGCATGGCCGCGTATTCTTCCGGCTGCATATAGATCTTTTTCTCCCACCACTTATCCGGCTCATTCCAGACTTCAATGGTCGTCAGGAGGTTCAGGCCGGATTTCGGTACGTTGCGGCTCAGTTGCCCGCCCGGCGCCCAGTGCGCCACGGTATCGACCCGCAGTGCGGAAACGGGCCAGGCCTTGCGGCCGTAGCGGGCAGTGAGCTGGAAAAGGTAGGCCGCGAAATCGCGATAGGCGGCCGGGTCATCTTTCGCCATCCCGGGGGTGGCCGGCGGCGCATTCGGGCCGGGGTCGCTGGGCCAGGCGGCCCGCACCCAGTCCGGCGTCTGGTGAATGGTCGGAAACGCATCCAGTCCCTGCGCTTTGGCCGCCGTCAGGTAATCGTCCAGGTTGCCGTTCGCCTGCGCGGTCGGTTGTACCGCCAGACCGGCCGGCTGCCAGGTCCACTGGGCGGCCTCGAACAGCCGAATACTGCGAAAGGGCCGCAGCTTGTCCTGCGGTAACCAGTGGAAACCATTCAGGTTGATTTTGTCGGCATCGCCCCGGTCGACTGCATTGACCATCGCACGCTCCGCCGCCGGCGCCGGGGCGTCCGAGCCATAGAACTCGATCTCCGGTACCACGAGATCACCTTCCATACCGATCAATTCCACCGTGATGCTCTCCACTTCCGCCTCAAACGGCACTTCGCGCCATTGCTGATATTGATCGAGGTGCACGACGACTTTTTTGGTGCCCGCCATGAAATGCAGTACCGGCTGCCCGTTACCGTCGTACAAGCGTATTTTTGATATTTTCACCAGGCGGCCAAACCGTACTTCCGCTTTTGCCGGGTAGGCACCGGCTTCCCAGCCGGGAAACCAGGAAGTGCGCAAATTTCCATCGAAACTCAGCTGCAGATGATGCGTACCAGACGACAGTTGGTGAAAGGAACTGGGCGTAATTTTTTTGGGTTGAGCATTCGTGGCGAAGACGATAAACAACAGGAGCGACAGGAAAGTCATCTTTCGAATCATGGAGGAATAAAATAAAAAGCACCCACCGGAATGGCCCGCTCCATTACCGGAGCAAACGAGCACTAACGCCCTACTCTTTGATCTGCCAGGGATGCCCCAGGTAGTAGGAAGCGGTGAAGCCGACGAAGTAATACCAGTCATTGTAGGCCGGGTTGCCGTTTTTCGATACGCCGTCCAGCAGATCGGAGAACACGGGACGCAAGCCTCCTTCGAGCCCCAGGGTCATCCGGCGGTCGAGGTTGAAGCGCAGACCACCGCCCATTGGTGCGCAGATGAATGAACGCTGTTCTTTTCCACCCTCCGGAAGGGGCTCCCGAACGTAATTGGCCATGTCTTCCGGCGAGCCATAGTACTCCAGTTTAGTGTTCGCATAGGTACCGCCAATGCCGCCAAACACGTAGGGAAAGAAATAATACTGCTTCCCTTCCGAATTTTCAAAGCCGAAATGGAGGGGGGCATATTCCAGGACCAGGGAAGCTTCCTGAAACGGGCCGTTAACGCGAAACTTGCGCTCCCGGTGGCCGGTAGAATATTGGTCATCTCCATAAATCCGGCCACTCAGTAGTTGGGCTTTCAGGATGAAACTTTGGGACAAATGGTAGCGGCTGAAAACGCCGAACGCCGGGCGCGACTGCCGCAGCTCAATATCGCGCTCGGTCAAATCGCCGGAATAGTTGGAAATGCCCGCCATGACCCCCACTTCCAGATAGTGACGGCGGGTTCCGGACCCTACCTGCGCGGATAAGGGATAGACCATTGTCAGAATAAAGCCAGCAAAAATGATGTTTTTCATGGGTGTGGTTTTTTTGTGTAAAAATTCTCCGATTCAGCCAGTAGCGTAAATACCGATGCCACCTGACCCGCTTGGTAATAACTGGCCAAACAATTCTATGGTATGTTCCAGCCAGGTTTTGCGCAAGGAAAGACGTGAAACAGCAAAATTCGGCAATCGGGAGACCGCGCCCGGGAAATTGCGGGATAGCGTTTGAAAACTCGCTACTATTGCATGAATTTTGATTTTTCTGCGTTCGACTTCATACATTAACCGTCCGTATAGCCATGAGCAAGGTGAAAACTTCCAGACCCTCCGCGACCATTTGGATGGCCATCATCGGGGCCGTCGCGCTGGTCACCATTACCCTCCTGTACAATCGAGATCGGATTTTTTCCGCCCAAAGTCCGGAGGCCAACGGCCGGCAGCTGCCTGTGGCAGGGCAGCCCAACGCCACTTCCCATAAGGGTACTTTCCGCTCGACTGGCAGTACCGTACCCCAGTCGCTGAGCGGTAAGCCCATGAGCGATCCGCCCTCCATCGCCAAAGGCAAAGTCGTAGATGCCCAGGGGCAGGGTGTAGCCG
>JBKJKS010000184.1:0-2992 GCA_046597295.1 Saprospiraceae bacterium | reverse complement strand
CCAAGGCTTTATTGAACAATCGTGACTGCGGATCGAAGGGCATTTTGAAACCGAAGTCGGACTTCACCGTATGGACTTCGCCGATCTCGCCTTGCGCAACGAGCGTCAGCGCATGCTCCATGGCCGGAATAAAGCGCGTCCAGAGGGCCTCCATCAGGAAGACCCGGTGGCGGTGGGCCGCGTGGACCATCCGCCGGGCTTCGGCCAGGTTCATCGCGAACGGCTTTTCGCAGAGCACCGGCAGACCGTGCTCCAGACAAAGCAGGGCATGCTCGCAATGGAGTGCATGCGGCGTCGCGATGTACACTACATCCAGGCCCGGGCAGTCCAGCAGATCGGCGTAACGGCCAAAGGCATGCGGCGCGCCATAGTCGTCGGCAAAGGCCTGGGCCCGCTCAGCGGAGGTGGAGGCCACGGCATGCAGCCGGGCGTTGGGCAGGGTGCGCAGGTCATCGGCGAATTTACGGGCGATCCTGCCCGGCCCGATGATGCCCCAGTGAAAGATGCGGGTTTGCATGGCGGCTTTCGAATAGATTTAATTGGCGACCAAACATACCGCTAACCGGCGTTGTGTGGTGGTCTTCGTCTTACTGGTGCTCCGTCCGAGTGTCTATACCCGTTCGATCACCATGGCCGTCGCGCCGCCACCACCGTTGCAGATGGCTGCCAGGCCCAGCGTACCGTTCTTTTGCTGCAGCACATTGTTCAGGGTCGTCACGATGCGGGCGCCGGAAGCACCCAGCGGATGCCCCAGTGACACGCCGCCCCCGAAGACGTTCATCCGCGCGTGGGCTACCTCCAGTACTTGTTCGAAGGCCAGCACCACGACGGAAAAGGCCTCGTTCACCTCAAAGAAGTCAATATCGCCCAGGCTGACACCGGCCATTTTCAGGGCTTTCGGGGCGGCGATGGTGGGCGAGGTGGTAAACCACTGCGGCTCCTGTTCGGCATCGGCAAAGCCACGGATTTTCGCCACGGGCTGCAGGCCATATTTGGCGACCGCTTCCGCGCTGGCCAGGACCAGCGCGGAAGCGCCGTCGTTGATGGTGCTGGCATTGGCCGCCGTCACGGTACCATTGGGCGTAAAAGCCGGACGCAGTCCCGGAATTTTATCAAAAAACACCTTTTTGTACTCTTCATCTTCCACGATTTGCAGTGGCTCCCCTTTTTTTTGAGCGATCTCCACGGCGACGATCTCTTTGCGGAAGGCGCCGGAAGCGGTGGCTTCCGCTGCCCGTTGATAGGACTGCACCGCGAAGGCATCCTGGGCTTCCCGGCTGATGTGGTAGCGTTCGGCCGTCGCGTCCGCGCAGGTGCCCATCGCCTGGTGGTCGTAGGCATCGGTCAGGCCGTCTTTCGACAGGCCGTCCACCAGCTCGGCGTGGCCATACTTATAACCCCAGCGGGCATTAGGCAGGTAATAGGGCACCTGTGACATATTTTCCATGCCGCCGGCCACCACAATCTCGTTGAGGCCCAGCATAATGCTCTGTGCCCCCAGGGTAATGGCTTTCATGCCCGAGGCGCAGACTTTATTAATGGTGGTGCAGGGTACATGGTGCGGAATGCCCGCATGGTAAGCCGCCTGGCGGGCAGGGGCCTGACCGAGGTTGGCGCTCACGACGTTGCCCATCAGGACTTCGTCCACCTGGTCGGCTTGCAGGCCAGCCTGGGCCAGGGCGCCTCTGATGGCCGTAGCGCCCAGTTGGGGCGCAGACACGCCGGATAAAACACCGCCAAAACTGCCAATGGGCGTGCGTACGGCGGAGACGATGAATACTTCTTTCATGGATGGGCTGAATTGATGAGGACCGGACGCGGTACTAGGCTACTGATCAGGGCGGCAAAGTTAAAAAGAACGCGGGGAAGCGAGTTAACTGCCCGGTATTTCCAGGCAAGAATCAGGACAACCACGGTTACTGCGGTGTGCGCCCGTCAATGGTCGGTTTCTGCTTGCGCTGATAGTTGATGAAATTTATTATTCCAGCACCTTGAAAGTGGTACGGCGGTTGATCTGGTGCTCGGATTCGGTACAGCGCGAGCAGGCGCAATCATCGGCGGGTTGGGTTTCACCATAGCCCAGGGCTGCCAGGCGGGTACCGGTAATGCCCTTGCTGATCAGATAATTCACCGCGCTTTCTGCCCGTCGCTGCGAGAGCGTCTGGTTATAACCGTCATTGCCCCGGCAGTCGGTATGGCTACCGAGTTGGATCCGGATAGTCGGATTCTGCCGCAGCACTTCGGCCAGCCGGCTGAGCGTCGGTTCCGCATCGGGACGGATGTCCCACTTGTCATAGTCGTAGTAGATGTTTTCCAGGACGATCTCCCGGTTGCGGAATATTTTATCCAGGACGATCTCGATCTCGAAGGTTTGCACCGGGTTCGTGGGGTCTTTGGCAATCCCTTTCGTTGAAAATTTTGCCCCACTGGACAAATAGCCATCCAGGGCGGCGGTGAAAGTATAGTCCGTGTTTTCGGCCAGCTCCATTTTAAAAAATCCATCTTCCTTCACGGTAAAGCTTTGCTTTTTGCCGCCCGTCGCCTCGGCGACCACAACAGCGCCCGCCAACGGCTTGCGGCCGAGCACTTTACTGTTGGGGTCGTCCGGATTGGTCCATATTTTTTCCAGCACATAACCTTCCAGCAGGAGCTGGTAGGCGAGGGGCTTGGTGGGCGCGGTATCACGCTGGGGCGGCTTGGGGGGCGGCACCCGTTGCTCGAAACGCCAGATATCGTCGCCACCGCGGGTGCCCGGCCGGTTCGAGGTCAGGAAGCCGCTCCGTAGCAGATCGCCGGGTTTGGAAGCCGCATTTTTGACCGCTCCTTTCGGCGTGGTCAACAGGAAGCCAAAGTCATCGGCGCCGGAATTGACCGGCGATTTCAGATTGATGGGCGGCGCCCAGGCATTGCGTTCCACTTTATAGGTCCGGAAAACGTCCAGGCCGCCCATACCCGGCAGTCCGTCCGAGGCAAAATAGAGCGTATCGGCATC
>JBKJKS010000136.1:0-11469 GCA_046597295.1 Saprospiraceae bacterium | reverse complement strand
GTCGAACGTCATGGAGTGCGAAATTTATTTCGCAATAAACTTATTGTTCACTGCTTATAAAAACTTTGCAAGCGGAATAAATTCCGCGCTCCGGTCAGACGCGGGCCTGCCGGCGCTCGATGCGGCGGCGGCGCAGGTATTCGGGAAAGGAGATCATCCGCTGCTGATCCTCGTCCCACAGCTTATTGTAGATGCAGCGCAGGCTTTGCAGGAAGGTGATCTTGTTGGCCACTTTATCGAGTACCGGATTTTCGTGGTGACAGCGGGCCAGCTGGTAGTTGGGTACCAGCGGATTCAGGTGGTGAATGTGGTGGTAACCGATGTTGCCCGTCAACCAGTGGAACATGCGCGGCAGGGTGTAGTAGGTACTGCCCTGCACGGCGGCGCGGATGTAATCCCACTTGTCTTTCCACTGCTTGTAGGCGGTCTCGTGCTGGTGCTGGACGTAAAAGAACCACACGGCCACCAGGGCGAACACCAGCAAAATGGGCAGGTGTACCAGCAGGAAGGCCTTGTAGCCCAGCAACAGTATGACGCTGACGTGTACGCCCACCAGCAGCAGGTTGTGTTTGATCAGCGAGCGGCGGGCATGTTCCCAGCCTTTTAGGTTGATGAGCGGCAGCCGGTTCTGAATGAGCAGGTACCAGGCCGGTCCGATCACAAACAGGACCGGGAAACTGCGAAACAGCAGGTAACGGATTTTTTGAAAGCGGCTGAGCACCTTGAATTCCTGCACCGTGAGCAGTTCAATGTCGCCGATATCGCGGTGCTCATGCAGCAGGCCGTTGTGGCCGTGGTGGAAGTTGTGGCTTTTCGCCCAGTAGCGGTAGGGCATGAAACTCACGATGCTGCAGATTTCACCGATGATATCGTTGGCTTTGCGGTTGTTCGTGAAGGACTGGTGGCCGCAGTCATGCTGAATGATGAAAATGCGCACCAGGAAAAAGCCGTTGACCACGGCTAAACCCAGCGTCAGCCAGACGGACACATCAAGAAGGAGGTACATGGCCACCCAAATGGCCAGAAAGGGCAAAAAAGAATTAAAGATCTGGATGACGGCTTTTTTGGTATCGGGGACTTGGTAGGCTTTCACGAGGGCCGGCAACTGCTGCAATACCGCCGGATCGTACTTCGATTTCAGATTTCCCATGGAAAAAGGCAAGTGTTGAAAAAAGTGATATTATAGCTGGTTCGGCGGGGTCTGGAAGCACTGAGGTACCTGATTGAACCGGTCTCGGGTCGGAAGGTTGTGTTAACAAATACCTGACCAGGACGGAAAACAAAAAATGCCAGTCCCGACATGGTCGGCTGGCAATTTGATTGGGCGGACAAAAGTCAGACTTTATTGGCTAAAGAAAGTAACGAATAAGCGCTTAATTTTTTGATTAATTTCGTTCGTATCACCCCAGCGCATCATTCGCGTATCCTCCCTTCGCCATTCCCCACATTTTCCGGACCTTCGCGGCGTGCTTGCTCTCTTTCGAAACAACCAGCTCTCGACAGCCTTCCTGCTGGCGCTCTATGTAGCGTTTACGCATGCCGCTGCACTATTGGGTTATGTGCAGCCGGCGCAGGGAATCGGCTCGGCGGGCGGCGTACTGTACGGGGACTGGTTTGCCTGGGTGGAGGCGCAACCCATATATTCAGCGCTGGGCGCGGCCGTACTGGTTTTTATTCAGGCCCTGCTTATTAATAACTTAGCCGATCAGTTTCGCCTGCTGGGCGAACGCACCTGGTTACCGGGTTTGTTCTATGCCCTGGCGGCGGCCTGTCTGCCCGACTTTCTGTTCCTGTCCGCTCCGCTGGTAGCCGCCACCTTCGTGCCAGTCACGCTGCGGCGTATTTACCAGGCCTACAAAGTGCCAAATGCCACCGCACTGGTCTTCGATGCGGGCTGGTGGACCACCCTGGCCAGCTTGTTTTATCCCCCCGCCCTTTTTCTGCTGCTGGCGGCCTACGCCGGGGTGAACATCATGCGCTCGTTCAACCTGCGGGAACAGCTCGTATACTTGTCCGGAATCTTCGTGGGACTGTTCCTGGCCTGGTTATGGTATTTCTGGAGCGACCGGGGCGGCGCCTTCTGGGCGGTGCAGTTCGGTGGCCTGTTCGGATTCTACCATTTTTCGCCCAATATGGATGCCGAATGGATTCTGAAAGCCCTGGTCATCGCTATCCTGCTGTGTACGGTGGTTCTGGGTTACGGCACGTATTTCCATCGTAAACTCATTCAGGCGCAAAAAAGCGTAGCCATCCTGTACTGGTTTTTATTTGTCGGGGGCCTGGTCATTTTACTGCAACGCGATCCGCTGCCGACACACCTGTTGCTGATCATGCCCCCGATCGGGATTTTTATGGCCTTGTCTTTTTTAGCCCTGCGCAATCGCTTCATTGCTGAAATCTTTCATTTCGCGCTGCTGGGGATCGTGTTGTTCATCCAATTTATGCCGCTGGCCAACCGTTAATTCCGGCAGGTTCTCCATCTCTCCATATTCTCAACCCTTTCCATGAAATTCGGTGTAATTGTTTTTCCCGGTTCCAATTGTGACGACGATATCGTCCATGTGCTCGGCGACGTCATGGGTCAGCAGGTCGTGAAACTCTGGCATAAAGAAACGGAGTTAACCGGCTTCGGCCCGGGCGACTGCGTGGTACTGCCCGGCGGATTTTCCTACGGTGATTACGTTCGGGCCGGCGCGATCGCCCGCTTTTCGCCCATCATGCAGGCGGTGAAAGTATTTGCGGAGCAGGGTGGCTACGTCTTCGGCGTTTGCAATGGCTTCCAGATCCTGTGCGAAGCCGGCTTGCTGCCGGGGGTGCTGCTGCGCAATGCCAACCAACAATTCATCTGTAAAAACGTTTGGCTGCGCCCAATGACCCAGCAGTCGCCCATCACGGCGGAGCTGGATTTGCAGCAGCCCTTGAAAATCCCCATCGCCCATGCCGAAGGCCGGTTTTATGCCGACGAGAAAACGCTGGATGCCCTGGAGCAGAACGATCAGGTGCTGTTCCGCTACTGTACACCGACGGGCGAAGTGACGCCCGAAGCCAATCCCAACGGGGCAGCCCGCAATATTGCCGGCATCTGCAACTCCCAGCGCAATGTGTTCGGTATGATGCCCCACCCGGAGCGCGCCAGCGAAGCCATCCTCGGCAATGCCGATGGACGCGGGCTGTTCGAGTCGCTGCTACAGGCCGCCGCGGTCTGAGGTCGGAGCGTTGCCGGGATTGCCGGGCGCCGTTTTTGCCGAAAAAAGAGGAGTCAGACCAGAAACCTGGTCTGACTCCTCATGTTTTCGGGCGCCCACAGGAAGTCCTTATTCTTTCGCTTTTCCCCCTTCGAACAAGGCTAAAATAATGTTCCCCATATAAACACCCAGGGCCGACTCGACGAGGGTCAGGAACATGATCATGTCCTGGAAATTGAGGATGTTCGGCGCCAGGGCCTTCATGGAGATCAGGACCAGCACCGTAATAAAGTGGCCGTGCACCAGCCACTTGACCAAACTGCTGATGGGTTGTCCATTCTGGCCGTTGAGGTTGGGTTCGGTGATGCTGCGTCCCAGGAAACGAAAGACAGCGCCCCCATATAAAGCCGTTACCGGCGCCAGAATACCCATCAGGGAGGTGAATTCTTCAAAATCGAAGCCGCGCAGCAGGTAGTAGACGCTGGAAACGCCGATCAGCGCGAAATGGTAGAGCAGAATCAGCCGGGCGATGCGGGTGCGCGGGGAGAGCGTGATTTCCGAAGAAGCCGCCGGGTTATCTTGTGCGTCGGTATTTGCCACTGGCGAAGCCATGGTCGTAGAGTTGGTCGTTGTCATCAGCGAAGGTAATCCAATAATTTTTTAAAAAGATACTTCTGGTATTCCTCCAGATTCGTTTTGTAACGTGTTTCCATATCCTTGTAATCATTTTTGCGGGGCGGGAAAACGATGCCGGAGCCGTATTTTCCCTGGAATTCCCACGAAAGTTCCACATCATCGCCTTTTTGCAGACCTTTCACATAAATACGGTGGTACTCAAAGTAACCATCGGGGCAAATTTCATTGCTCAGGTGGGAAATTTCCAACACAAATTCGTCAAAAGTCGTGTAAGAACTATCCACCCGGGCCTTCCACAGGACGGGCGTGCCCTTGCCTTTATACAGGTTAACGAGATAACGGCGGGCTTTGGCACATGTCGGCCCAACTTTTTTTCCCAGCAGGGTGGCCGTGTTGTCCCCATTGTTGATGCCATTGAGGGAAGGGGGGAGCGTAACCTGCACCACTTCGCCGGAGCGGATGTTGCGGCCTTCGACCGGCACCTGGCCGTTTTTACTGGTCACTTTGGCCAGAAAATGGGCCGGATCATGGCAGCGGACGATCACTTCGGCCTGGTCCTGGCGGACTTCGGCCAGGAAGGCCCATTTATGCAGCAACCGCTCGTGAAAGTACTGGCCATTCACCCGGCGGTTCGCTTTCTCCAGCTGATGCCAGGCCACCTGAATGGAATCACAAACGTGTCTGCCGGTGTAGGTTGGACGCAGGAAAAGCGTCACCTTTTGTTGGGTGACAGCTACGCTGTCCGCGCGGAAGATGCGGTCTAGTTTGTTTTGTCGAAGCCATTGGCCATATTCGACCCTTTTTTTTTGAAAAAATGCCTTGTCCTGGCGTAGATCGGCTGATTGGCCCCAGAGTCCGGTATGGGGGCTAAAAGCAAGCAGGAAAAAGAAGGTGATTAACCGGAACAGGCGTGGTTCCATTACAAAGGTTTGGTTGTGCGCAGAGATATACGGCGCGTCTAGGGGGCTTATTTTCAAGCACTTTCGCTTTAACTAATTATAAACGTCATAGCACGTTGGCTAGTTGTTCTTTTACCTTTTCCAGCTCGTCTTTCATCTGTACCACCAGCTTTTGCAGGTCGGCATCGTAGGCCTTGGCGCCCAGCGTATTGATCTCGCGGCCGATCTCCTGGGAGATAAAGTTAAGGGTGCGCCCGGCCGACTGGTGCTTGGCTTCGATCTGCTCGACGAAGTACTTGCAGTGTTGCGCCAGCCGCACCTTTTCCTCGGTAATGTCCATTTTTTCGAGGTAGTACAGGATTTCCTGCTCGAAGCGGTTATTATCCAGGTTTTCTTTGCCGATGCTTTCTTCCAGATTATTACGCAGCCGTTCCCGCATCCGGGTGAAGCGGTCCTGCTCGAAATCGGACACCTCGCTCAGCAGCCGTTGAATATTGGCGATCCGCAGACGCAGATCGGTTTCCAGCACCAGTCCCTCCTGCTGACGGAAAGCCTTGAACAGGTTGAGGGCCCGGTAGACCGTCTCGCAGATGGCCTGCCATTCCTCCTCGTCGACCTCGCCGCTGGTGGACGCCACGACATTAGGGATACGCAGAATAGCTTGCAGCAGATCCGTCTGGCCCATACCGAGTTCTTTGGTCAGGCGGGAGAGCTCCCGGTGATAGCCCCGGAACAGGCCTTCGTTGAGGCTCACGGAGGCGGCGCCGTCGGCGTTTTGCACTTCCACGATCATGTCGATCTTGCCCCGTTCGGCATGATCGGTCACGATTTTGCGGAGTTCGACCTCTTTCTCTTTGTAATCGCCGGGCAGGCGCATTTTAAGATCGGTCATCTTGGAATTCAGTGCCCGTATTTCCACCGCAATGGATTTGTCGTTAAAACTGCCGTTGGCCCGGCCATAGCCGGTCATAGATAAGAGCATAACTTTCTTTTTGGGATGGAAGGTAGACGGTGGACGGCGCAGCACCAAACTGGTCCGTCCACCATCTACCTTCCACCGGCCACCGTGTTTCGGGCAAATGTAGAAAAATAGTGCGGCGCAGGGGCTGCCGAATATATTTGTCCGCTCTGTTTGTAAACTGCTGAATTCGAGCGAGTTTGCGCCGTGAAAACGAGGGCCGGGTGAAACCTCCATTTTTGGCCTTCTCCTTGATTTACAGCCAGATGCGGTATGTAAATTTTTGTGAAAATGCTTGCATAGGTCAAAAATAGTGCGATCTTTGCCTCTCGTTTTTTAAAACACCCTTTTTTCGATCATAACATATTCAAAATCAACGAATTAAAACATGAGAAAGGCTGACTTGGTGAACGCTATTTCCGAGAAAACCGGCGTTGCAAAAGTGGATGTCCTGGTCTCCCTGGAAGAACTTTTTAAGGAGATCAAAACCACGATGCAGAGCGGCGAAAACGTCTATATCCGCGGTTTCGGCAGCTTTGTCATTAAAAAACGCGCTAAGAAGGTGGGCCGCAACATCAAAAAAGGCAAGTCCATCGAAATCCCGGAACACTTCATCCCGTCTTTCAAGCCGGCCAAGGTTTTCATGGAACAGGTGAAAAAAAATGTGACCTCCCTGCCGGACGACCAAGGAACGGAAGGGTAAGCACCGGTCCGGGTAGTCACCCTGGCTTTATGATTGGTTATTCGTTATTTGAGAATATTTTTGTTTCACGGTCGAGCTCGCATATCCCTTTAAATCATGAATAAGGCGCAGATATTGGCCGTTTTTGTCGCTTTATTGCTTTTTTGTGGCCTTTATTTCGGGCTGGATACCAAAACCAAAAACCAGCAGGCAGGTGTGCGTTCGCAGGCCATGCAGGTGGAAAGTACCGGTTTCGATGCGCTGCTGTCCGATGCCAAAGCACAGTTGACGCCGACCCAGGTGGCGGAAGTAGCCGATCTGGAACAGCAAATTGACATCGTGACCGATTCCGTCGGGAAAGTCGCGGCGCTGAAACGCTTATCCGGTTACTGGTACCGCACCGGGCAGCTGGCCGTCGCCGGCGGGTTGGCCGAGCGGGTGGCTGAACTGGAAAATGCCGACTCTTCCTGGTCAGTGGCGGGCGGCACATTTTTTAACGGTTTAGTGGGTTCGCAAGACCCTAAAATCCGGGCCTACTGTGCCGAACATGCCGTGAAAGCGTTTGAAAGTGCCGCTTCGCTGAATCCGGGTAAGGTCGCACACCGGGTCAACCTGGCCCTGGTGTACTCGGAGAATCCACCGCCGGACAATCCGATGCAGGCGGTGCTGATGCTCCGGGAACTGGAGAGCAAGCATCCCAACGATGCCACAGTGTACAATGCACTGGGTCGGTTGGCCATCAAGACTGGTCAGTGGCAACGCGCCATCGATCGTTTTGAAAAGTCCTGGACGCTCGATAAAACCAATCCGATTACCCCCTGTTTGCTGGCGAAAGCCTACGAGGGGGCCGGTCAAATGGATAAAATGGCGGACTACGCCAAACTTTGTAAATAATGAGGACGTTTAAGAAGGGTTGATAAAGGTTGATGAAGGTTTATAAGGGTTGATAATACGTGTTATCAACCCTTATAAACCTTCATAAACCCTCATCAACAAAATTCTGGGCAGCCTCACGAACTCATAACATTCATCACTCACAACACCACAGCAGTATGCCTTGCGGAAAGAAACGTAAACGACATAAGATTGCCACCCACAAGCGTAAAAAGCGCTTGCGCAAGAATCGCCATAAGAAGAAACGCTAGTGTCTGAACCACAGGCAGGGATACGTCAGTCTTGAACCACGTCCTGCCCGGGGTCAGCGCCAGACGCGACCGTCGAATCGAAAACTTTCCGGCAGGCCCATCGCCACCGGAAAGTTTTTTCGCTGTCTGCCCACCTGCAGGACATGACCTGTCCGCTACCGATCGGCAGCCCCTCTAATTCGTTCATTGGCAAGCATGTAACCCCTTGATTTGAGCCTTTATAATCGGGCTCAACGCTGCGATATCGTCCGCCCAAGCGATCTCGAACCAGCCCTCCTTGTCCATTGAATCCGAATCTTTTGAGCCGCTACTTCCGGCTCCGCGGCCCAGCAGCCGATAATGCGCCTCGACGGCCTGATTTTGACGCCCGTACCGACCCCCGGTAGCCGGTCGAAGGCCTTTTTCATTTTTTTTCCCTGCGTTTGCTCTGCCTGTTGCAAACCATTTATATCACCGTGGATAAAGAACTCATTATCAACGCCGCCGAATCAGGCGTTGAACTGGCCTTGTTGGAAAACGGCAAACTCGTCGAACTCCAGCACCAGAAAATTAATAACAACTTCAGCGTCGGCGATATCCTAGTCGGCAAGATCCGCAAAATGATGCCCGGCCTCAACGCCGCCTTTGTGGATATCGGTCACCGGAAAGACGCTTTCCTGCACTACACCGACCTGGGTCCTAACCTGCCGTCGCTCGTGAAATGGACCAATGGCGTGACCAACGGAAGCATCAACACGCATAAACTCGATCACTTCGAGTTTGACAAAGAGATTATCAAGACCGGTAAAGTCGATCAGGCGCTCAACAAGCGCTGGCCGATTGTCGTCCAGATCTTGAAGGAACCCATTTCGACCAAAGGTCCGCGGCTATCCTGCGAACTCACGCTGCCGGGTCGCTACATGGTGCTCTCGCCGTTTGCCGATACCGTATCGGTGTCGAAGAAGATCGGGAGCGGCGAAGAACGCAAACGCCTGCATACCCTGGCCGAAAGCATTAAGCCCAGGAATTTCGGGCTTATTATCCGCACGGCTGCCGAAGGCAAAAAGGTGCAGGAACTGCACGAAGAGCTCACCCACCTCATGGGCCAGTGGGAGGATATTTACCGGCAGCTCAAGACGGCCGTCCCGCCCACCAAGCTGTTGAGCGAACTGGACAAGCCCGCCAGTGTACTGCGCGATATGCTGAGCGCCGGTTTCAGCCGCATTGTGGTCAATGAAAAAGACCTGTATGCCGATATCCGGGCGTACATGCAGAGCATCAGCCCGGAGCAGGTGGGCATTGTGCAGCTGCATAATAATGCCAAACCCATCTTCGATCAGTTCGGCGTAACCAAGCAGATCAAGGCGTCTTTCGGCAAGACGGCCACCATGAGCAGCGGCGCCTACATCATTATTGAGAAAACGGAGGCCATGCACGTCGTGGACGTGAACAGCGGACATAAGATGGCCACCTCCGACGTGGATCAGACGATCTTCGGGGTCAATCTGGAAGCCGCCGAAGAAATTGCCCGGCAAATCCGCCTGCGCGACATCGGCGGTCTGATCGTGATCGATTTCATCGACATGAAAAGCCAGGAGCATAAGAAGCAGCTGGCCAAAGCGATGGAGGATTTCATGCGCAAGGACCGCTCGCAGCATACCGTACTGCCGCTCTCGAAGTTCGGGCTTATGCAGATCACCCGCGAGCGCGCCCGGCCGGAAGTCATGGTCGATACCGCCGAAGTGTGCCCCACCTGCGGCGGTACGGGCAAGATCAACGCCACGATCCTGCTGATCGACGACATCGAGCGCGACATGGAATTTGTGATGCAGTCGCGTCCGAAAGGCATTTTATACCTGCGCGTACACCCTTACCTGGATGCTTACCTCAAGCAAGGCCTGCCGAGCCGGCGAATGCGTTGGATGTTGAAGTACAACAAATGGGTGCGCATACTGCCCCATGCGGACTACCAACTGTCGGAATACCGTTTATACGAAGGCGACGACGATGAAATACGGCTGAATTAAGGCCAATGGGAACGCGGATGACGCGGATGTGCCAGACGCGGATAAAACGGATTTTAAAATCCGCGTCATCCGTGTTTGCTTGCATCTGCGTCATCCGCGTTCCTATAAGAATCAGTAGTCAGCCGCTTGCCTTCTAAGGGAAAAACCCTACGCACATGCCAATGGGAACGCGGATGACGCGGATGTTCCAAACGCGGATAAAACGGATTTTAAAATCCGCGTCATCCGCGTTCCCATCCGCGTCATCCGCGTTCCAATCCTAGAAGTGCGGACAGTCGCATTTCGGCTTAAAGGCCCGGCAACCTTCCAGCACCACGGTGCCGATGGTGAGCAGGAAAAAAGCCACGCGCATCCAATTAATTTTTTTCATAGCCGAAAGTCTGTTTACTTTTACAAAGGCGAATGTAGCCCAAACGCCGTAAAGCGAAACGAAATTTTAAGTCGCTACCGTATTGTTTGCCGGGGCCAGTCGGCAGGGTAGTGGCAATACTATGAAACGCATTCTCGTTGCACCGCTCAATTGGGGACTGGGTCACGTGACCCGCTGCATCCCGATCATTCAGGCCCTCCGGGAGATGGGCGTGGACGTGTTTCTGGCTTCCGACGGACCGGCCCTGCACTTATTACGCGCCGAGTTCCCCCTCCTTCCTTCCTTTGAGTTGCCTTCCTACCGCATTCACTATGGCCTGGGCAACATGGTGCGCACCATCGGCCGCCAGCTGCCGCGCATCGCCTATGCCATGCGTGCCGAACAATGGGCCACCGAACGCCTGATCCGGGCCAACGGCATTCAGGGCATTCTTTCCGACAACCGCTACGGCTGCTTCAGCCGACGCGCGCGCAGCGTGATGATTTCCCACCAACTCCACCTGCGCGTACCCGGACCGCTGTTGGAATGGACGGCCAACCGGGTGCTGCGCCTGGCGCTGGATAAGTTCGACACCCTGTGGGTGCCCGACGTACCGGCGGCGCCGGGCCTTTCCGGCCAACTATCCCACGGTGAAACGAGCGTGCACCGCGACGTGCAGTTCATCGGTCCGCTGTCACGCATGAAAATCTATGCCGCCGATATGGAGTACGATGTGGCCGTGGTGCTCTCCGGGCCGGAGCCGCAGCGTACCATCCTGGAGCAACGCCTGATGGAACAGGCCATGCCGCTCTCCAAAAAATTCATTTTTATCCAGGGGAAGACCCAGGCCAAAGCCCACCATTTCGCGGCCGACCACGTGCAAGTGGCCAGCTACCTCACGTCCCAAAACCTCAACGACATCCTGCTGGCCAGCCGGGTGCTGGTCTGCCGCTCGGGCTACAGCAGCGTGATGGACCTGGCCGCCCTTGGCAAAAAAGCCATCCTAATCCCGACACCCGGTCAGACCGAGCAGGAGTACCTGGCGGAATCCCTGGCGACGCAAAATATCTTTCTCACCCAGGCGCAGGAGCAGATCGACCTGGAACTGGGTTTACAGGAAGTGCAGACCACCACCGGCATCGGCCGGGGGCAGTTTCAGACCGACGGTTTCCGGAAGACGCTGACGGCCTGGGTGGCAGGGTTGTAAAGGACGAAACAGGCGCTTCAGGTGCCTACGGCAGGCCAAAAAAGCCCGCTCCCAGTCGCTACCACCTCTCCAACCCCAACAATTTCTTCCCCAAATCATTTAATTCGGCGGTCGCATATTTGGTCTGTTCCCATTTACGCGGGTCACCGGGAAAAGCATAGCCTTCCGGGGCAATCCGGTGCTGCCAGGAGTTGATCCGCCATTGGCGCAGCGCTTCATTCTCCTCCTCGGCCGGCATCATCGATATGTATTGCGCAATCCGGACCTTATCCCGGCTCCGGTTGGCCCGGATACCGTGGGGTTGCGAGCTGTTGAAGATCAGCAGGTCGCCGGCTTCCAGGGTGATTTTCTCCGTTTCAAAACCGGTGGTGTCCGGTTTAAAATGGTCGCGATCGGCCGGTT
>JBKJKS010000100.1:0-5395 GCA_046597295.1 Saprospiraceae bacterium | reverse complement strand
GACCAAAGAGGCCGGTAAAGAGCTCTTTATAGGCAACTGTGCCTCCTGTCATAACAAGAACATGAAGGACAAGATGACGGGTCCGGCCCTGGCCGGTGTGGAAGAGCGCTGGGCAGCCTTTCCCCGTAAGGACCTGTATTCCTGGATCCGGAATTCGCAGGCCATGATCGCCAGCGGCCATCCGCGCGCCGCCCAGCTGTGGGCGGAGTGGAAACCGGCCCAGATGAATACGTTCGCCGCCCTGACCGATGATAATATCGAGAGCCTGCTGCTGTACATTACCGCGCAGGCGACCCCTGCCCCTCCTCCTCCTCCCAGTGGTACCACTGCAACGACGGGTGGAGGGGCAGCGAACGATAAAGACGCCGGCCTGCCCTGGATGTTCATCGGCCTGACGGTCATGCTTGCCCTGCTGGCCTTCGCGCTGATGCGCATTGTCAACAACCTGAACAACATCGCCCGGGTGCAGGAAGGACAGGCGCCCATCCAGAAAACGATGGCCCAAACCTTGGGCAGCCGGGGCACGATCGCTTTTGTGGTCTTTTCCCTGGTCCTGATCTTCGGTTACAAGACCGTGGACAATGCGACCCGCATGGGCCGGGAACAGAATTACCAGCCCGACCAGCCCATCGCTTTCAGTCATAAAATACACGCCGGGATCAACAAGGTCGACTGCCAGTACTGCCACGATTCGGCCCGCCGCTCCAAGCACTCCTCCATTCCCGGTTCCAACACCTGTATGAACTGCCACTCGGCGGTGAAAAAAGGCACGTCTTCCGGTACGTCCGAGATCACCAAGATCTTTGCCTCCATCGGCTTCGACCCGATCGTCGGTAAATACATCCCTGACTATGAAAACTGGAGCGAGAAACAGATCGAGGACCTCTACAAGAAATGGATCGGCCAGGAATACATGGCCAGCAACACCCTGACCGCCCTCGACGAAAACGGTCGCTCCACGGTGGAAAACCAGTGGGATGGCATTGTCAAGGCCTTGAAAAATGACTCCAATGGTAAGATCCAGGGCCCGATAGAATGGACCCGCATCCACAACCTGCCGGACCACGCCTATTTCAACCACGCCCAGCACGTAGCGGTCGGCCAGGTCGCCTGCCAGAAGTGCCACGGTCCGGTCGAACAAATGGAGGTGGTGTACCAGTATTCCACCCTGGGCATGGGCTGGTGTATCAGCTGCCACCGCGAGACGGAGGTGAAATTCAAGGACAACCCCTACTACGATCAATACGAGCGCTACCACCAGGAACTGAAAGCCGGCACCCGCGAGAAAGTGACCGTCGCCGACATCGGCGGCCTGGAATGCCAGAAATGCCACTATTGAAGGAATTATGAATTATAAATTATGAATTATAGAAGTGGGTATCTTTTTGATTCATAGTCGTTCATAATAGGTCTTAAAAAAATGAGTCTAATTGAGGGTTGGGATTATAGAAGCCTTTTACAGGCTGATGATAATTCATAATTCATAATTCATAATTCTGAAACATGCATAACGATAACGGTATTTGGGTAAGCGCCGACGATTTGATGCGCGAAGAGTCTTTTCTGCAGGGTGCAGAAAAAGAGTTTTCCGTAGAAAACATTGACCAGACCGACGGTAAATGGGAAACCAACCGCCGCGATTTTCTGAAGCTTCTGGGTTTTGGTCTGGGCGCGGCCACCCTCGCCAGCTCCTGCGAAATTCCGATCAATAAGGCCATTCCGTACGTTACCAAGCCCGACGATATCGTGCCCGGTGTGGCCAACTACTATGCCTCTTCCTTCGTGCAGGGCGGCGATTACTGTGCCTTGCTGGTCAAGACCCGCGAAGGCCGACCCATCAAAATAGAAGGCAATACGCTCAGCAGCATTACCCACGGGGGCACCAGTGCCCGGGCGCAGGCCTGTGTGCTGAGTCTGTACGATACCCGCCGGATCCGGCATGCCGGTACGGTGAACAGCGGCAAAGTGGACCAGCAGGAATGGGCGGTGCTCGACCGCGAAGTGAAAGCCAAGCTGGCCGCCGGCGGTCAGGTGCGCATCATCACCAACACCATCCTCAGTCCGACGGCCAAACTGGCCCTGCAGGAATTTACGGCCAAATATCCAAATGCCAAGGTGGTCACCTACGACCCCGTTTCCAGCGCCGCCTTGCTGGCCGCCAACCAGCAGTGTTTCGGCATCCGCGCCATTGCCAACTACCGCTTCGACCGGGCCGACGTGATCGCCTCCTTCGATGCGGACTTTCTCGGCACCTGGATCAGTCCGGTGGAATATGCCCATCAGTACGCCGGCAAACGCAAACTGAAAAGCGTGCAGGGCGCCAAAATGTCCCGGCACTACCAGATCGAGAGCCACATGTCGATGACCGGCTCTAATGCCGATAACCGCATCCTGGTGAAACCGAGCGAGCAGGGCGCCGCCATCGTGGCCCTGTACAACGAGATCGCCGGCAACAGTGGCGGCCCCGGCCCGAAGGTGAACGACAAAGCGGCTATGGCCATCAAGAAAATGGCCGCCGACCTGCGTAATGCCCGCGGCCGTTCCTTAGTGGTGTCCGGTTCCAACAACGTGATGGAACAGGTGATCGTCAACAAGATCAACGACCTGCTCGGCAACCTGAACAACACCGTCGATTTCAGCATGCCCTCTTACCAGCGCCAGGGCGACGAGCGCGAGGTGCTGACCCTGATCAACGAAATGAATGGCGGCCAGATCGGCGTCGCCATCGTGTGGGGCGCCAATCCCGCCTTCGAATTGCCCAACGCGGCGGCTTTCAAAACCGCTTTCGCCAAAGTGGGGACACGGGTTTCCTTTGCCGGCGTCATCGACGAAACCACCGCGCTGTGCACCCACGCCGCACCGGCGCACCACCTGCTCGAGAGCTGGGGCGATGCCGAGCCCAAAGCCGGTCACTACAGCCTGATCCAGCCGATGATCAATCCGCTGTTCAAAACCCGCCAGGCGGAACTGTCGCTGCTCGAATGGGCCGACAGCGTCAACCTGAACCGCCAGGACGCGCAGCCGTACTACCAGTATCTGAAATCACACTGGGCCAGCGATCTGTTCGCCCGGCAAACGAAATACAACACCCCCACCGCCTTCTGGGACATGAGCCTGCACGGCGGTATTTTGGAACTGCCGGCGCCCGCTACATCGGTTGTCTTCAACGGCGCCGCTGCGGCGATCGATCCCAATGCCGTGGGCAAGCCCGCCGGCAGCGAAGTGGAAATTTCCTTCTACGAGACGGTCAATATCGGCGGCGGTCAATATGCCCACAACCCCTGGCTACAGGAAATGCCCGATCCGGTGAATCGTACCGTCTGGGGCAATTACCTGTGTATTCCGGTGGAATGGAACGGCTCGGACGAGATCAACGGCTGGAAAGGCCTGATCGACGGCGAGAACGTGGACGTGGAGCTGAACGGCCAGAAACAAACCTGTACGGTCGTCCGGGCCTTTGGCCAGATGCCGGGTACGGTCGCCATTGCCTTAGGCGGTGGTCGCGAAACGGGTGGCTGCGGCGTCGGTTACGGCGTCAATGTGAACCCCTGGCTGTCCATCGACGGCGGGCTGATCCAGTATGCGGGCAAAGACGTCCAGGTCTCCGACAAAGTCGGCGTCGATAAACACTACGCTTGTGTGCAGCACCACCACACCATGGGGGTGACGGCCAAGCAGCAGGACGGCGCCACGATCAATGCCGATGAAGCGGCGCTGGCTTTCCAGGGATCGCTGACCCGGCGCTCGATCATTTTCCAGACCAACCTGAAGGACTTACAGGAACTGGAGGAGAAACTGGTGGAATTCCACGAGGAGGCTGAGCACCTCAACGCCCAAACCCTGTACCCTAGCACGGTCGATTACTTCGGTACCGGCATGAAATGGGGCATGTACGTGGATTTGAATTCCTGCATCGGTTGCGGCGCCTGCCAGGTGGCCTGCGTGAGCGAGAACAACGTGCCGGTGGTGGGCAAGAAAGAGGTGAAACGCCACCACGAAATGACCTGGCTGCGCATCGACCGCTACTACTACGGCGATCTGGAAAACCCGAAGGTGGTGTACCAGCCGATGATGTGCCAGCACTGTGACAATGCCCCCTGCGAAAACGTGTGTCCGGTAGCCGCCACCACCCACTCGATGGAAGGCATCAACCAGATGGCCTACAACCGCTGTATCGGTACGCGCTACTGCGCCAACAACTGCCCGTACAAAGTGCGTCGTTTCAACTGGCTGGATTACACCACTGCGGATACCTGGCCGGCCAATGAAGAGCGCGTCTTCCGGGTGGAAGCGGGCGACAAGCCGTTCTACGCCGACAACCTCACGCGCATGGTCATCAATCCGGACGTGACAGTACGCTCCCGGGGGGTGATCGAAAAATGCACATTCTGCATCCAAAGGATCCAGGAGGGCAAACTGACCGCTAAGAAAGAAGGCCGCGCCCTGCAGGACAATGACGTGCGCTCGGCCTGCCAGACGGCCTGCCCGACCGGCGCCATTATTTTCGGCAACCTAAACAATCCGGAGAGCGAAGTGAACCGCGCCAGAAAAAGTGTGGGGGCCATGGCCTACAAAGTACTGGAAGAAATCAACGTGCGCCCGGCCGTGGACTACTCGGCCAAGGTGCATAATAGCAACGAAGAACTGTATTCTTAAAAATAGTTATTGGGTATTGGTTATTAGTTAATGGTTGAAACAGAACCAATGGCTGATAACCAGTAACCAGTAACCAATAACTGATTATTTATGTCACAACCAGTTGCGCCAGTTCGGCACGTATTGATTGAAGGCAACAAAACCTACCACCAGATCACGGAGGATTTGTGTTCGCCCACCGAAAAAGTACCCTCGCGGGAGTGGGTGGTCGCTTTCGCGGTGGCTTCCGCCTTTCTCGGACTGTATATATTCGCCATTACCTGGACGGTCTGGAAAGGCATTGGCGAGTGGGGTTCCAACCGGACGATCAACTGGGCCTGGGACATCACCAACTTCGTGTGGTGGATCGGTATTGGTCACGCCGGAACCCTGATCTCGGCCATTCTGCTGTTGTTCCGCCAGCGCTGGCGCACGGGGGTAAACCGGGCGGCCGAGGCCATGACCATTTTCGCGGTGATCTGCGCCGGCCAGTTCCCCATTTTCCACATGGGGCGTGTCTGGTTAGCCTTCTTCATCTTCCCGTTCCCGAACACCCGCGGCCCGCTATGGGTCAACTTCAATTCGCCGCTGCTTTGGGACGTATTCGCCATCTCGACCTATTTTTCGGTCAGCCTGCTGTTCTGGTATACGGGTCTGGTGCCCGATCTGGCCACCATTCGTGACCGCGCGGCGGAAGCCCGACGCGCGGTCACGAATGGTGGCCAGATCGGGCACCAGACCCGTATACCAGAACAGCAGG
>JBKJKS010000583.1:0-3410 GCA_046597295.1 Saprospiraceae bacterium | reverse complement strand
TGCAGGCTAATGCTCATGCCCGACAAAAACTTTCGACGATTCATCTGCAGGCCATGTTCCAGGACTCCTTTTTCCATGATGCTATGATTTAGTAATCGCCTCTTCCAGGTTATAAATCGTAGTAACGACTTTCATCAGCGCCGCCGATGCGTCGAGGTCCACCGTTCGGTCGATCGGTGACTCGCCGACGGACAGGGTCTTGAGCGCATCCAGTTTTTTCTCGCGGAACAACTGCAATTGTTCGCGGTAGTAATCGGCCAGAATACCCATTTCTTCAGACGAGGCTTGGCGACAGATGATGCTGCGGAAGGCAACCGCTATATGGTCTTCCACGGTTTTATTTTCCGCCTGTAAATGCTGCGCCAGCACCCGGGATGCTTCCAGCACCGTCGGATCGTTCAGCATAATAAATGCCTGCAAAGGGGTGTTGGTGCTCGACCGGCCCACCTCGCACTGGTCGCGGTTGCTGGCATCGAAGATGGCCATGGACGGCGGGGGCAGGGTGAGCTTGATAAAAGTATACATCCCGCGGCGGTACAGGGCGCTGTCGAGGTGCTGCTCATAGGTCCGCAGTACCCCGCGGCCGGAAGAGGAGGCTTCCCACAAGCCCGGGGGCTGGTAAGGCTTCACGCTGGGACCACCAATTTCTTTTATCAATAACTGACTGGTGGACAGCACCATATCGCGAATAAACTCGGCCTTGAACCGCAGGCGGGGCGATCTGGCCAGGTACAGGTTGTCGGGGTCCAGCTGCAAATGCCGTTGGGTGATCGCCGAGGACTGGCGGTAGGTGGCGGACAGGACGATTTGCCGGACCAACCGCTTGATATCCCAACCGTGTTCCATGAAATCGACGGCCAGCCAGTCCAGCAGTTCGGGATGGGTGGGCAAGTGGCCCTGCATGCCGAAATCGCCGGTTGTTTTGACCAGACCCTTTCCGAACAGCTCCTGCCACACCTGGTTGACCAGGACCCGGGCGGTCAGCGGATTGTCCCGGGTAACCGTCCATCGGGCCAGGCCCAGGCGGTTGCGCGGATATTTGACCGTATCAAAGGGCAGCACTGCGGCGGGCGCAGCGGATCGCACGACGGCGCCGTGCTGATCATAGGCTCCGCGATTTAAGATATAGGTGGTCCGGGGCGTATCCGCCTCGTCCATCACCGATACCGTCACCGTGCCGGTGTCGCGCTGGTTAATAAAGGTCAGCACGTTCCTGATCTCTTCCGCCGACAGGGTCAGCAATGGCGTTTTGGCAGGCTTGGACACGCTCACGTCGCCTTCGAAGCCGGCCTCTTTGGAAGTGTTGAAAAAGCTGAACAGCTGGTAATAGTCTTGCTGTGAAATGGGATCGTACTTATGGTCATGGCATTGTGCACACTCCACGGTCAGCGCCAGGATGCCCTTTGAAAAGGTTTTTACCTTGTCGAGCGCATATTCCACCCGGTATTCCTCGGGAATGACGCCGCCTTCTTCGGTGTACTTGTGGTTGCGCAGAAAGGCCGTCGCCAGGATTTGCTCTTTGTTTGCCTCCGGCAGCAGATCGCCAGCCAGTTGCCAGGTGATGAACTGATCATAGGGCATATTCCGGTTAAAAGCGTGGATCACCCAGTCCCGGTAGGGCCATTGGCTGCGGATGTTGTCGTCCTGATAGCCGTAACTGTCCGAATAGCGGGCAATGTCCAGCCAATAGAGGGCCATTTTTTCACCGTACTGCGGGCTGGCCAGCAGGCGGTCGACCGCCTGTTCATAGGCATTTTCACTGGGGTCGGCTAAAAAATAGTCCATGTCCGCAGTGCTGGGCAACAGGCCGGTCAAATCCAGCGAGGCTCGTTTGAGCAGGTACTCTTTGCCCGCTTCCTCGTGGTGATCCAGCCCCATTTCGGTCATTTTGGCGAGCGTGAAATGGTCAATTTCATTTTTTGCCCAGCCTTCGTCCGCGACCGGCGGTAGCTTGGCTTTCAGGGGCGCTAACAAAGACCAGTGTTTCTCATAAACCGCGCCCTGTGCGATCCATTTTTCCAGAATGTTGATTTCCCGTTCTGTCAATGTACCGAGGTGCGACCCGGGCGTGGGCATCTGGTAATCCGGGTCTTCGGAAGCGACCCTTTTCAGCAATTCGGATGCTTCGGGTTGTCCCGGTACGATCGCAAAGGCGCCTTTTGTCTCGGTGAGCGGCGCGTAGGCCCGCTCGGCCAGGTCGAGGCGCAGCCCGGCTTTCAACTGGTTTTTGTCCGGTCCGTGGCAGGCGAAGCATTTGTCCGACAATATGGGACGAACGTGGAAATTATAGCTGATTCGCCCGGGCAGGTCGCCGCCGGTCCCGCTGTACTGTTTGCCGCAGGCATTCCAGATGATGAAAGCCAGGACGGTGAGTATGATGCTCCATTTTGTCATGTGGCCGGGTTAATTTCAAACCTTTTAGGTCTTGGTTACAGCGATTTCAACTCCCCCACCAGTTTCCCCAGCGTATCCTTGGCATCGCCGAAAAGCATTTTGGTCTTAACGTGGAAAAACAGGTCGTTCTCGATCCCGGCGTATCCGGCGCGCATGCTGCGCTTCAGCACGATTACATTTTTGGCGTCCCAGACTTTCAGCACCGGCATGCCGTAGATGGGACTGCCGGGGTCGGTCTCGGCGGCCGGGTTGACCACGTCGTTGGCGCCCACGATGATGACCACGTCGGTGGAAGGCATCTGCGGATTGACGTCGTCCATTTCCACCAGCTTCGGGTAGGGCACGTCGGCTTCGGCCAGCAGCACGTTCATGTGGCCCGGCATGCGGCCGGCCACCGGGTGGATGGCGTAGCTCACCTCGACACCCCGGTTTTCCAGGTTTTTTTCAAACTCATGGCAAATATGCTGGGCCTGGGCCACCGCCAGTCCGTAGCCCGGCACGATGATCACTTTATTGGCATAGGCGCATAAAATGGCCGCATCGGTGAGCGAAATTTCCTTAACCGTCTGGTCGCCCTGCGCTTTCTGGGATGCCGCACCGCCTTTTCCGAACGAACCGATGATCACATTGAGCAGCGAACGGTTCATCGCCTTGCACATCAACACGGTGAGGATGGTGCCCGCCGAACCGACCAGGATGCCGCCGGTGAGCATGACCGGATTGTTGTACAAAAAACCACCGAAAGCGGCGGCCACGCCGGTGAAAGAGTTGAGCAACGAGATGACCACCGGCATGTCCGCTCCGCCGATGGGCATGACGAACAGGACGCCGTACAGCAAAGACAAAAGGAGCAGAATCCACAGGGCGACCGGACCGAAGGTGGTCGGGGCGACCACCGCCACGGCCAATATGCCGAAAATAAGCAACAGCAGCAGCAGGTTGAACCAGGTCAGGCCCCGGGCCGACCAGTCTTTGATTTTTTCATCCAGCTTGCCGTAGGCTACGACGCTCCCGCT
>JBKJKS010000427.1:0-7913 GCA_046597295.1 Saprospiraceae bacterium | reverse complement strand
GACCAATGGTTTTTTCAGCATAAAAACACGGCCGTTGGGGAATCTGTAAAACGCGGCTACGGCTTGTTCCAAAGTGAGCGGTTGGGTTGCGGGAAATGCCACGATGGGTTCCTGTTCACCAATCAGGACTTCACGAATAACGGTCTGTACGAAGTGTATTCCGACTCCGGACGCATCCGCCTGACGGGCCTGGAAAGCGACCGGGCGGTCTTCAAAGTGCCCAGCCTGCGCAATGTGGCCCTGACCGCCCCGTATATGCACGACGGGAGTTTGCCGACGCTCGAAGCGGTTATCGACCATTACCAGACCGGGGGGAAAGCACACCCTAATAAAAGCCAAATCTTAAAGCCATTTACGCTGACGGCAGCGGAAAAGGCGGATTTGCGGGCGTTTCTGGGGAGTTTGACGGATCAAAGTTTTATTAGCAACCCGGCATTCAGAAACTGAATACCCTTTTTGCTTTTTAATTGAATACCAATTAATTATGAAAAAAATATTGTACGCTTTGTTAGCCTGCTCCGGTTTGTTCGCGGCCTGCGACCCAAAAGAACCGGTGGAAGTGCCCGCCACCTACGACCCTACGCCGTACGACCTGAAAATCGGCGACTTCCCTACACCCGACCTGCCGGCCGACAACAAGCTGACTGTTGCCGGCGTGCAACTGGGCCGGATGCTTTTCTATGAAAAATTGCTTTCGAAAGATGGCTCGCAGGCCTGTGCCGACTGCCACCAGCAGCAGGACGCTTTTTCGGACATCCGGCAGTTCAGCATTGGGGTGGAAAAATTACCGGGTAACCGGCAGGCGATGGCGGTGATGAACCTGGCCTGGCACCAGAACGGATTTTTCTGGGATGGCCGCGCCCCGCGTGTGCGCGACCAGGCGCTGAAACCCATTCAGGATCCGCTCGAAATGAACGAAACGCTGCCCAACGTGGTGGCGAAACTTTCCGCGGAAAAGAAGTACGCCGACCAGTTCATCCGTGCCTTTGGCGACGCTGCTATTACCGAAGAACGCCTGGGGCTGATGCTCGAACAGTTCATGCTGACCATCGTCTCCAACAACGCGAAGTACGACCAGCACCTGCGCGGCACGGCCACGCTGACGGCTGCCGAAGGGCGAGGGCGGACCCTGTTTTTTACGGAATTCGACCCATTCGGCAGTGTGAAGGGGGCGGAATGTTTTCACTGCCATGCGGGCGCCAACTTCACCAACGACGAATACATGAACAACGGCCTCGATACGGACGCCGGCCTGAGCGACGAAGGCCGTCTGAAAGTGACCAATGATCTGGCGGACCGGGGCAGGTTCAAAGTACCGAGTCTGCGCAACATTGCCCTTACCCCACCTTACATGCACGACGGGCGCTTTGCCACCCTGGAAGAAGTGATCGATCACTATGATCACGGCGCCAAAAATTCAGCAACCATTGAGTTCATTCTCCAGTACAACCTCCAGCCCGGCGGCCTGCAGCTCACGGCGCAGGATAAGTCGGACCTGGTAGCATTTTTAAAAACATTGACCGACACGGAGTTCTTAACGAATCCGGCATATCAGAAGCCGGATTAATTATTTGATTATGAAGCGATTAATAAATACATGCGTCGTGTTGTTGCTGATAGCGGCAATGCCAACGAGTTTGTCGGCACAAGTAGTACCGGGTGAACAGCCGCCTTGCCTCTTCGATGGGTTGCACCCCGCAGGTACGCTGCAGGCGGCCGAGTCGCGCATCGGCGCGGCGATCAGGCGAGACAAAACGGACGCCACAGCTGATAATGGCAACGAGATCAAGACCATTCCGGTGGTTGTGCACGTCATCCACAACGGCGGTACCGAAAATATCAGCCAGGCGCAGATCGAGCGGCAGATCCAGATCCTCAACGAGGACTACGGTAAACTGCCCGGCAGCCCCGGCAACGGGGCGGGGGTGGACACTCGAGTGCGGTTTTGCCTGACAAAAATTGACCCACAGGGGCGCTGCACCGATGGTATTGTACGGCTCAAAACCCTCCTGACCAACCATCAGCCGGTAGACCGGGCCAAGTTGAAACAATTGTCCTTTTGGGATAATGAGCACTACCTGAACATGTATGTCGTCAGCACGATCAGCGGGAATGTGGGCGGCTATTCCTCCTTTCCCTATTCGCCGGCCGAGGAAGACGGCATCGTGGTGCGCCACAGCCTGTTTGGCGACAGCGGCACGGCATCGGGCTCGGGTGGGCGCACGACGACCCACGAAGTGGGGCATTGGTTCGGGCTTTACCACACGTTCAACGGTGGCTGCGGGCAGGATACCTGCACCGACGGCGACTACGTCTGCGACACGCCGCCGGTGTTCAACCCCAATTATTCCTGCACCCTGAATGCCAATTCCTGCGCCAACGACACCCCCAACCTGCCCGATCAGGTGCGTAATTACATGGACTACACGCCCGATGCCTGCAAAAATATGTTCACCCAGGGGCAGAAGGACCGTATGACGGCCACGCTGGACACCGTACGCACGCTTATCTGGTCGCCCGAGAACCTGCTCGCTACCGGCTGCGACAGTGCCTACGTCGCCCCATCCGTCTGCTCGTTAGCAGCAGATTTTGTGACGCTTACCCCACAGGTTTGTCTGGGTGGTAAGGTGAATTTTATGGACCGGTCACTCAATACCGCCACTTCCTGGCAATGGTTTTTTCCGGGTGGCAAACCTGCTTCCTCCACGCTCCAAAATCCAAGCGTGATCTACGACACGCTGGGCTCCTTCCCCGTGACCCTTATTGCCTCTAATCTCACCGGTAGCGATACGCTCTATCTGGAAAATTATATCCAGGTCAACGCGCCGGGTGTAGGCGCCGCCTTGCCATTCGTAGCCAACTTCGATGACGGCGTTTTTCCGCCCACTGGTACGAATATTTACAACCCGGACCTGGGTATTACCTGGGTGCTCGACTCGCTCGGCTATCATTCTGCACCTTACTCCGCCCGGATCGACAACCTGGTGAACATCAATTACGGTACCCGCGACGAAATTGAACTACCGTTCCTGGACCTGACCAGCGCGTCTCCCGATGCGCCGTTGCAAATGACATTCTGGTATGCTTATGCGCGTTCGGATGTCAACTATTCGGACGAACTGATCGTGCAGTTATCCAAGGATTGCGGCGTGAATTACACGAATGTGCTGACTAAATCGGGTACTACTTTGGTGACCGGACCCACGCAAACCACGCCGTTCGTTCCAACCGCCGCGCAATGGAAAAAAGCCGTGATCAACCTCTTCCAATACAAAACGGAGCAAAACGTAAAAATCCGCCTGGTGAACGTGACTGACGGCGGGAACCGGCTCTACATCGACGATATTAAGATCGGGGTTAACCCGCTTACGGCCACCGATGAACCGGCATCCGGCATTCTGCCCGTTCGGATCGCTCCGAATCCTGCCCGGGACTACACCCGGGTACAGACGGAAGCGGGCTGGAACGCGCCGCTGCGTATTCGCGCTTTTGATCCATTGGGCAGGTTGCTGCGCGATTATGGCGCCAACGCCGGCGCCACCCTTGACTTGGCCGGGCTGCCGGCCGGGCTTATTATTTTGAAGATCGAATCGGCCGGACAGAGAGGGACTTTTCGATTGATAAAAGAAAAATAATGGGTATGGAAGAGTTTCCGAATTATCACCCGATGATCGTTCATTTTCCGATTGTGCTGTTGGTGCTGGCTGCCGCTATGCAGTTGATAGATATTTTTGTAAAAAACAGGGGATTTGGCTACACTATTCTGGTTTTTGCGGTGCTGGGCTACGCCTCGGCCTACTTCGCGGCCGCGTGGCGGCATCCGCAAATCGACCAGCAAACGGTGAATGCCGCCGCTCAATTGATCTATGATGAACACCAATGGTATGCCCGCTGGTCGGTGTACCTCGGCGGTGCAGGGGCGGTGCTGAAAGGGGCGGAACTGTATTTTCGGCGGCGGTACTTTTTGGCGCTGCTGACCGCGCTGGCGCTGGCCGGTGCGGCCGTAGCGGTCGGCATTTCAGGGCATCATGGCGCGCAACTGGTGCATATTCACGGTATCGGGCCGAAAGGGGATTTTTTGAAAAAAGCAGCGACCAACGCCGCCCAATCCGTGGTTTATCCGAACCCGAATGCCGTCGAAAACGACACCACTAAGAAAAGCATCCCGGCGGTGGCTGTCGGAAAACTCGGAAATATGACCGTGACTGTCCAGTATTCTTCGCCCAAAGTGCGCGGGCGGGCGATTTGGGGCGATTTGGTGCCGTTTGAAAAGATATGGGTCACGGGCGCGAACAATGCCACTGCCATCGAGTTCGACCGCGCCGTCGAAGTGGGCGGCACGGTGGTGCCAGCGGGTAAGTATGCTTTTTTTACCGTTCCCGGAAAGGAAAAATGGACGTTGATTTTGAATAAAAAATGGGAACAGCACCTCGCCGATAAGTACGACCCGCAAGACGATGTGGTACGCATCGAAGCCTTGCCGCAGCCCAACTCGCACACCGAACGGCTTCAATATTTCATCGAGCCGCCTGCCGATGGGGACGACGGTGGTATCGCGGTGGCTTGGGAGAAAGTAAAAATACGATTGCCCGTCAAAGTTAAATAACGCACTTTCATTTCATTGTATTCAATTTTTTTCACATGAATCAGGCCTTACCAAATTTTGTGGCTTTCAAAAAGCCGGGATTTTTTCTTCTTTTGCTATGCATGCTGTTGGCCTTTCAAAGAGGAAACGCGCAGCACTGTTTTCCGGGGTTTCACGCTTCCGCCGACGGCAACACAGTCACCTTCGATGATCAGTCTACGGCGGATGGAAATATTACCGCTTACCACTGGGATTTTGGTGATGGCCAGACGAGTACGGAACAAGACCCGGGCCACACGTACGCGGTACCCGGCACCTATAACGTTTGCCTGGTCATTACCGCGGAAAACCCCGCTTGCACGGCAACCTTTTGCCACCATGTGGTGGTAGCACATCCGCCGGCGGGGGTATGTCACGCTGCCTTTGCAGCGCATCAGTCCAACCCGGCGCAGCAGACCATTGAATTTACGGACCAGTCCACCAGCAACGGGACCATCAGCTCCTGGGCCTGGGATTTCGGAGATGGCCAAACTTCTACAGCGCATAGCCCCGGGCATACCTACGCGGAGCCAGGCACATACCTGGTCTGTTTGACCATCACCGATGACGGGGGCTGCACCAGCCATGTATGTCATCATGTCATAGTGCACCATCTGGTGAGTAATGCTTGCCACGCTGCTTTCACCGTACATCCCGGCGCTGCGAACCTGGATTTGCAATTCACCAATTCATCTTCCGGCACGGGTATCCACACGACCTACAGCTGGGAATTCGGAGACGGTACAACTTCCACGGAAGAAAATCCACAGCATACGTATGCCCATGCCGGTCACTTCACGGTTTGCCTGTTCATAACCGATACAACCACCGGATGTACTTCCCACAGCTGTCATACCGTCAACGTTCATCACGTGGGTAATCATCATCCGCACCATTCGCAACATCCACAGGAGGAGGTGGCTGCTGCTCCGAAAGTAGGACCGAATAAAGATCGTACTACGCCCTCCTTCCGTAAAATGTCGGTTTATCCGAACCCGGCGGTGAGCGCTATCTATGTCGTTTATCAGGTGGAGGTGGCGGCTCCGGTTAAATTCGAATTGTACAGTCTGACCGGCGCACGGGTGCTAACGCTGGAGGAAAAAGCCCAGCCAGCCGGCGCGTATACCGAAGCCATCCCAGTCGGCAATCTCGTACCAGGGGTATATATGTTGAAAATCACCGTTGACGGATCAACCCAGGTACACCGGATTTCGGTGCAGTAAGCCCTTTTCTAGTCAATCAATTATCTGATGTACCCGGCTTTGTCATGGTTGGCAAAGCCGGGTATAAAAAGGCAGGAAATAGGTACTGATTCGTAGGAGTATTTTTACGAAAGCATTCACCTGTATGGATAACCCCTGTATAAGATGACAAAAAGATTCGGTTTCATCCTTTTTACGACCGATGAATTTGAGGTTTGGCTGGCCTTGCAGCAGGTGGCCCGCACGGTGTTGTATGTGCAGGAACACCACACTTTTGTACCTAATTATGCGCATTTCACCGGTAACAACCACTTTGAACTACAAAAAGGGATGCGCTATGTCCACAAAGCCATCAACGGATGGGCGGACATCGCGCAGCATTTCAGCATTTTCCCGGACGGCATGATTGCTACCGGACGAAGCCTCGAATGGACACCTTCCTGCATTTTTGGTTTTAATGCCAACTCCGTCTGTATCGAAAACATCGGCAACTTCGATCCTGATGGCGATATTATGCGGCAGGAGCAGCGTATGGCCGTCCTGCGTGTGACGGCGGCGCTATGCAGGCGCTTTCAGGTGCCGGTCAGTACGGACAGGGTGGTCTATCACCATTGGTTCGATCTGAACACCGGTGCGCGCACCGACGGAAGGGGCATTACGAAGACCTGCCCAGGCGCCACTTTTTTCGGCGGCAACACGCCGGAGGCGGCACGGGCCAATTTCATCCCCCAGGTAGCGGCTCTGGCGGGCACGTCCGTTGGCACGTCGCTGCCAGTTTTCTGGTACGGCAGCGTTACGGCGGATTTTTTGAACATCCGCAATGCCCCTGCCGTGGCCGGCAGAAAAATCAACGTGGCTACGCTGGGTGCGGTGTTACGGATATACGAGGAAAAGAACGGCTGGCTGCGTATTGCGGCGCAGCGGCCGGAATGGGTATCGGCCAAATTCGTAGTACGGGTGGAACGTGGTACCGTCAACGCCGATGTACTCAATGTACGTTCGGGACCGGGTGTCCAGTTCAACCAATTAGGCAAAGTGCTGGCCAACGAGCCGGTATTTGTCTATGCAGAGCTGAACAATTGGTTGAAAATCAGCTTAGATGAGCGCTGGGTAGCGAAGAAATTCGTGTCATTTGTCTAATCAATGCACCGTTTCCTGGAAGCGCCATTATTTGTACCAGCGCGGCCCGGGTAGCAATACAACACCATCATCATGTTCCAGGATTTTCCTTCCCTGCACCCCTTAGTAGTCCACTTTCCCATCGTGCTCATTCTGCTCGCGGCAGCCTTTCAGGCGGCCGTCGTGTGGAAAAGCTGGAACCAGATTCGCTGGGCCACGCTCTTCATCATGGCGGGCGCCTTTCTGTCGGCGTTGGCTGCCAGCACCGTTTTTCATGCGGAGCCTTCGGCGGATGCTCCCAAAGCGGCCATGGAGATGTTTGAACAACATGAGCATTACGCCCAATTAACCTTGTGGATGTCGGGTATTACGCTGCTGCTCAAAAGCATCGGTATGTTCTTTAAAATTGACCGAAGGCTATACGAGGTGATCGTACTCGTCGCGGCAATAATTACCGCTGTTTTTCTATCCATAACGGGTCATCACGGGGCAAAAGTCACCCATATCGCCGGGGTTGGCCCAATGGGACGGTATTTAATGGAAGGCCATGAGCATGGCGCCGGGGAAATGGACGGTATGGACATGCGCGATTCGGTGCATCACGACGGCGCGAACACGGATTCTATGAACAATCCGCATGATATGAAGGGCATGGACGATACACATGGCAAAGATGGTGGGCACGACGACAAAGCCGCGCACGATATGAAAAACATGGGCGACATGAAGGGCAAGGAAGCCGGACATGACATGAAAAACATGGGCGACATGAAAGACAAGGCGGCCGGGCACGATATGAAAAACATGGATAACACGAAGGGTAAGGAAGGCGGGCACGATATGAAAAACATGGATAACATGAAGGGTAAAGAAGGCACACACGACATGAAAAACATGGGCGATATGAAGAGTAAAGAAGGCGCACATGACATGAAGAACATGGGCGACATGAACATGCCGAAGAGTGC
>JBKJKS010000224.1:0-6344 GCA_046597295.1 Saprospiraceae bacterium | reverse complement strand
CGCTGGTAGGTACTTGCGGTTCAGGTGGAAGGAGTACACCGAAGTGCACTGCGAAAGCACATGGGTGACCGTCACGATATAGGTGCCCGAATCCAGGTTGACCATGGCGCTGGCGGTCGAGCCGTTGTTCCATACGTAGGTGAGCGGAGCGCCCGCCGGTACCGGCGACAGGATGATGGAGCCGTTACCGGCCGCGTCAAAGGGTTCCACGATGGCGTTGCCGACCGTGGCCGGAGCCAGTTGCGCAATGATCTGGTTACTGAGAAACGCGGTATTGCCGGCATTATCAGTGACCGTAATGTTATATACGCCCGGGGCCAGCCCACAGATGTTGGCCGTATGGTCGGAGGTTACCATTGGCGCACCGCCGCCCCACGACAGAATGAAGGGGGTAGCCGTAGCATTGGCACCAATGATCACTTCAATACAGCCGTCGTTGTTGCAGGCGTTCTTGATCTGACCGGAGACAACACTCAGCACGGCTCCGCCCCCAACAGTGATCGTACTTGTAAATACGCAACCATTGGCGTCGGCGATGGACAGGTTGTAATTGCCGGCGGCCAGGTTGTCTATATTAGCCTGATTAGACGTAAAGCCAGCGGGGCCCGTCCAGCTGTAACCGTAGCTCGGCGTACCGCCGGTCACGGTCAGTTCAATTTTACCATTGCTGGCTCCACCCGTTGTGGCCGTCGCCACAGGGGTTACCATAATGGGAGTGGCGGGTTCCGAAATAAGGATGGCGGCAAATACCGCTGTACAGCCCGTACCCTGGTTAGTCACCGTGGGCACATAGTTGCCGCCAGGCAGGTTACTGATGGCCGGACCGGACAAACCATTGTTCCAGTCGACCTGGTAAGTGCCGTTACCGCCGCCCGAAGGGAAGAGGACGATGCCGCCGGTTGCCTGACCATAACAAGCCACGTTGGTGGTAATAAAGTCGCCCAGCGAAATAGCGGGTGCGGAATTTACGGTGGCCGAAATCGTCACCGTGCAGCCGCCGGCATCGGTCACCGTAGCGACGTAAGTACCGGGCAGGATGTTGGTCGGGGCAGGTACGGGCGGCAGCGCCGGGCTCCAGGCCACGGTCGGGTTGTTCCAGCCGCCACTGATATTCAGGGCGATGGAACCGGTGCTGCTGTTAGCGCAGGCGGCATTCACGTGCGTCTCCGTCACCGTAAGTGCCGCGGAAGGCGCATTGATGGTGATCGGGTTGCTGGTGGTCGTGCACAGATTGGCATCGGTCACCGTCACCGCGTAGGTGCCGGCGGCTAAACCGGTGGGGTCTTCCGATGTGGAGACCAGGGTACCGGTGGCCGTGTTTTTCCAGGAATAAGCATACTGCGTCGTTCCGCCGGTCACGTTGAGCTGGATCGCGCCATCGTTACCGCCGAAGCATTTTACCTGACTTGGCGTTGCGTCAACCACGGTAGGCAGGGCAGCCGGTTCGGTGACCTGCAGGGGAGCGGGAATGGTAAACGTGCAGCCTTTCGAGTCGGTCACGACGACGGTATAGCCGCCGGCCTTCAGACCGGAAATGTTTTTGGTGGAAGCCGTGAAACCACCCGGGCCAGTCCAGGCATAGGAGTAAGTACCTGCATTGCCGCCCGTGGCATCGGGAATCGTAATGGCGCCATCGGAGCCGCCCTTGCATTTCACGCCGATCATGGTCATGCTGTTGGTGGCGATGCTGATGGGGTTCGGTTGGGCCACGGTCAGCAGACTTGAAACAAACGTACAAGCGCTGTTGTCGGTCACGGTGACCCTGTATGTCGTACCAAATTTTAACCCCGTCGGATTTTGGACTGTGGATGCAAAGCCGGCCGGGCCGGTCCACACGTAGGTGTAAACACCGGTGCCGCCGATGGGCGCGATGGTAATGGCGCCATCGGAGCCGCCGTTGCAGGTGACGGCAGTGATGGTGGGCAAGTTCAGGTTGATGGCCGGAGGCGCCGTTACCGTCGCCGAAGCGGTGATGGTACCGCCTGCCGAACAGGTTACCGTCACCGTGTAGGCACCCTGGGTCAGGCTGGTCTGATTTTGCTGGGCGATGTTGCCGGCGTTGATGCCGGGACCGGCCCAGTTATAAGTGGCGTTCCCATTGCAGCTGTTGACCGCCAGGGTGATCGCGCCATTGCTGCCGCCCGCACAGCTCACGTTCTGGGTGGTGGTCGCCGTAGCCGACAGCGTGGAGGCCGATCTGATGAGTACGGAACCCGCCACTGCCGCTACCGGCACCGAGCCGAAAGTTTTCTTGGCTGCGCCGATCGGCACGAGGGCATTACCGAGGTCGAAGAAGCTGCCGATTTTCACCGGTGTGGCCGTCGGACTTTCCGGTCCGATCGCTTTGAAGCAGACCGAGAAGGGCACCGAATTATCCGCCACTACGCCGGCGCCGGTGGTTTTGCGGTAGGCGAAATGAATATAGCGCAGGGTATCGGTGTCCACGCCGTTGGCGTTGAGCACGTCTTTACTGAAAAATTTGACGTAGTTGTTCGTGGCCGTATCCGCCAGGCTCAGGCCCAGCAGGTTGGCGCCCAGCGAAATGGAAGCGAACCTCAGTTTCGTGGTATCGTAGGTCATGGCAAACTCGCCATAGCTGGCATTGGAAAAGTTCTTGAATTTCACCCCGACGCAGGTGGTCAGACCGGTGTTGACGGTATCGTTTTCCGCCGTATAAGTGACGGCGTAGGCCGGGGCCGGATTGGGAACAATGAAAATGGTGTCGGCAATGCTGGTGGTGTCCCGCCAGAGGTTCTGGCCCGCAGCATTGATGATTTCCGCGTTTGACCCCCCCGGAAAACCATTGCCATTCGGCGTGACCAGCGTACTGCTGCCGGCGGCGCCTTCTGCGCGGAAACATACTTCATACAGGGTAGACAGGTCGGGGCGCGTCACCGGATTACCGGAGGGTGTGCCCCACAGGGTGCCGATGCGGCCGATGGCATTGTTGATGCCGAAATCGATGATGCCCGGCAAACCGTTATTGCGCGTGGCAACCAGTTCCAGGGTCGGCGCATTCCAGTTCATGGCGTACAAAATGGATTGAATGCCTTCGAAGTCATTCGCGGTGAAGGGCATACAGCCGATCTCGCCCTGTGGAATGTGGATGGTGTTGGCAATCACGTGCAGGCCTTGAATCGTCGTGACGGGCGGGGTAACCCCACCGCTTCCCGAGGTGACCGAGGCCCCGCCGTTCTGGTAGTTCACCGTCACCGGCAGGCCGGTGGCGGTCGTTATTTCCAGATTAGGCTGGGCCGGTGCGCCGGCTATGTTGACCGTGGCTACCCCGTTCGTCAATCCTTTGAAATTCAGGGTGAATAATGAGCCGCCGTTGGCAATGGTGATGCCGTTCGGCTGTACACTAGGGTTCGACTGCCAGCTTACCGCCAGGCGCCCCGGATTCAGGAACACATTATTGTAATTCGGGTCGAGTACCAGGTTCGTGTTGAAAGGGGGCGCACCTCCTGACGCAAAGGCCGCATGCGGGGCGGTCACCGACACCAGTTCCAATACATTCTGGTTGAACGTGATCGGGAACTGCATGGAGCCGATGTTTTTAAAATTCTCCACCTTCACTTGAATGGCTACGTTGGCGCCCAGCGCCACGGTGGCGAGTTGCGGGGTGAAAGTGACATTAATGGGCGTTTGCGCGGAAATCCGAAAGGTGCACAGGAGCAACAGGACCGCAGCGATGAAGTGTTGAGGTGTCGGTTTCATCTTTAACAAGGACATGGGATGATGAAGAAATGAAAGTTGAGTCAAAACAAAAACAGTGGCCGCACACAAGCCTGATGGGCTGTCCGCAGGGTCAGAAAATAAGTGCCGAGGGCCGGAAGACCGGCCGAAGAAATCGAAATGGATTGGTCGCCGACCGCTGCCGGCCAGTCCTCCGTCCGTACCACCCGCCCGGTCAGATCATGCAGGGTCATGCGTACGGCAGAAGCATTGTCCAGGTGGAAGGCCACCGTCGTCAAATCCGTAAAAGGATTGGGTGAGATCTGCACCGGTAGTTCGGCGGGTGCTGCCGGCTCGTGGGCAGCCACCATATAACCGATCGCCACGAAGCCATTGGTAATTTGTACCGAATCGAGGGGGAAAGCGGTTTCGATGCCGTAGGCCAGGATCGTGGTATCGGGTTGGACCTGGGTAATTTCAAAGGCGGTGGGAAAGCTTTCGGTGATCGCAATTTCGCTGCCCGTACCCACTGCGCCGATCACCTTGAAGCGGACGCGGAAGATGTTGGTACCGTCCGGCGCCGAGGTGCCGGGGAAGGTGGATGGCGATTCGTACTGCAGGCGGATGATGCCGCTGTCCAGGGCCTGGTTCAAGCCGAAATCATCGCTCTGCAGGCCGTTCAGATTCAGCGCGTATACTTCCTGAAATTCTAACAAGAGGGGGTCCCAACGCAGCACGAACTGCAGCGAGGTGATGCTGTCGAAGTTGGTCACGCTGCAGGCCGGATTGATGATCGCGCCGGTGAAGGCGTTGTTGACTACCGGCAGCGAAAGACCGAAGGGTTGAGCAGCGATAAATGTGGAGGTAAGCGTGAGAACGCTTACGCCGAGCGAGCGTAACCAGAAATGCATGGAACAATTGGTTGTTGATTAAGAACGAAGCAAAGGGCTCGTTCCGGATTAAAATAAGGTACAGGGCTTGCTTTCCAAAAAGCGGGCCAAAAATAGTGCAGACTCCTTTTTTTTAAGGAAACCGCCCTTTTTCCGTTTTGGAGGGGCGAAGAAACAAAGAAAAAACGGGACGTCGTGCAAATTTTCCAGCCGGGTTCCGGCGTTCTGCAGCCTTCGCCGGCCGCGGTGGGCGCGCGCTGCGCATACTTTCCTCCCACCAATGACAAGGCGCCACCCCGGATCTCCGGAGCAGCGCCTTGTCGCTTATGGCTGGTCTTGACGGCAATTATTCCGCCACGATCATCTTCCTGGCAGCACTGTGGGTCGGCGTATCCAGCTGGTAAAAGAGGATACCCGTTTCCAGATCGGCCCGGTTGATCTGCACCGTGTTCAGGCCCTTGGCATACGTACCTTTGACCACCTTCAGCACCTGGCCCGCCACGTTGCTGATGGTCAGCGTAGCGTCGGCTGCGGCCGGCAGGGTAAAGGAAATGGAAGTCGACTCTTTCATCGGGTTCGGCTGGTTCTGCCACAGCTCGAAGCCGGACCCGGCTACAATTGCGCCTTCGCCGTTCTTGAAACGGAGGGCTACGTCGTAGCGGTCGCCGCTTTCGTCGTAGGCTTCGGCTTTCGTGATCCCGCTACCGACCCGGAGCATTTTGCTCAGTTCACCGGACTGGGTCGCCCGGAATTTGACGGCAAATTCACCGGCCTGGCCGTCTATGGAAGCCGTCAGACGATGATCCGCTGCAAACAGGGCGAAATTCTTTTCCGTCATGTTGGCGCCCGGCAACAAGGCCTGCAGTTCCAGACCGGTGAAGTCCATCGTGAACTGGTAGCCGGCTATTTTATCGGCCGCCTTAAAGTTGACCACGACTTCCTCGCCGGCTTGTACCGTCCGTTCGGCCACCTCCAGGTAAAAAGTACCGGCGCTGCGGTCTTCCGCGCTTTGTTGCGCGTTCGCCAGGGCACTGCCGTTCATATCGCCGATCTTGACCGCCACAAAATCTTCCGTCAGCATATTCGTCTGGATACTGGCGTGCGACTTGTTCTCCGGGAACAGGGTCTGGAAAGGATTGCTGGTGTTGGGGAACACGAACGACTTATCTACGAAGCGCCACGAGGTGTTGTTCGGCAGTTCCTGGTAGATGCCCAGGATCAGTTTGCGCAGTTCGACGATGTCGAAGGTGGTGATCGAGCCGGACTTGTTGGCGTCGGCAGCGATCATTTTGTACGGGCTGGTCAAGGGTTCCAGCCCGAGAATGTGGCGGCTAATGAGCACCAGGTCATAGGTCGATACCCCATTCAGGTGGTTGTCGTCCTTGGTGGGCGTCACCGTATAGCTGGAACTCAGGGGCAGCATGTTACTGAACATGTAGTTGCCCAGGCTATTGGACAATTTGACGGATGACACCGGCGGCAGGGCGCCGGGCGGCGTACCGTGCAGTTCCACATTCGCTTCTTCCAGACCGATGGCGGCTTCCGTTTGCAGGGCACCGGCCACCGAAGCGTTCGGCCCACTGCTGTTCGGACAGTTACCATTATTGTCCTGCACCACGATAAAGGTCTCACAGAAGTCGGCATTGCCGGCCGCGTCGGTCGCCCACAATTCCACGGGCTGTGTGCCCAGGTCGGCGCAGGTGAAGATCACGTTGGTGATCGGCTGACCATTGCCATCGAAGGGGAAACCGGTACCGGTACCCGAACGGCGGATGCCGA
>JBKJKS010000199.1:0-3945 GCA_046597295.1 Saprospiraceae bacterium | reverse complement strand
AGTTCAAGCCACCGGTCACCACAGCGTTGGCCAATGGCACGGAGTTGTCCTGATTGACCGTGACGGTGCTGGCATTCGTGCAACCATTGGCGGTATTCGTTACAACCAGCGTATACTGTCCCGGCTCGGTCACCACGGCGCTGGCCGAGGCATTGCCGGATTGAATATTGCCATTCGTCGTTGTCCACTGGTAAGTAATGCCGCCGCTGGGCGTAGAGGCGCCACCAGACAGGGTGGCCGAGTTGTTCACGCAGGTGAGCATGGGCGGGTTGCCAATAATGGCGGCCGGAGGGGCCGTATTACTATTCACGGTGGTCGTGGCCGTCGTAGTGCAACCGTTGGTAGTATTGGTCACCACGAGGGTGTACAATCCCGCCGTACTGATGACCGGATTGAGGCCGGGATTACCACCAATAATCGTACCGCCCTGGGAGGCCGTCCAGTTATAGGTAAAATTCGCCCCTTGCGAGGAACCTGACCCGTTGAGGGTGAGGTTGGTAATGGCGCAGGTGAGGGTCTGGTTGGGGCCGGCATTAGCCGTGGGATAGGCCACCGTAGTGGTTACCTGCACCGGGGCGGCAGCCGTACAGCCATTGGCGGCGTTGGTGACTACCAGCGTATAGGTACCGGGTTGATTCACCGTCGGGTTCAGGGTCGTGCCGCCACCGGTGATATTGCCGGGGGCAGCTGTCCAGTTGTAGCTGAACCCCGCGCCGGTACTACTGCCCGCACCGCTCAGGTTGAACGAAGTACTGGCACAGCTGAGGCTGCCCGGTGTCGTGGCCGTGGCCAGGGGCGGCGTGAAATTGCCGGCCACCGTAGCGACGGCGGTCTTGGTGCACATGGATTGGTCGGTGACGGTGACCGTATAAGTGCCGACCGCCAGATTTTGCGGGTCCTGCACGGTAGAGCCGCCGGTCCATTGGTACAGGTAGTTGGGCACGCCGCCGGTCACGTTCAGATCAATGCTGCCACCATTAGCATTCAGACAATTCGGTCCCACGGTATTGACAATGGTCGGTAGTATGGGCGCGGGTGCGGCCACAGTGAAGGTCTGGGTGTTTTCGCAGCCAAACCCGTCGGTGACGGTCACGGTATATTGTCCGGCCATCAGGTTGATGGGGTCCGGAATGGTGGGCACGGGTTGCGGGCCGGTCCAGGCATAGGTATGGGGCCCCTGGCCGCCGGTTACGGTGGTATTGATAGAGCCGTTGGTTTGGCCGGCGCACTTGATATTGGTTACGATACCCGTCATAGCCAGGGTGGAGGGCGTTACCAGGAGAGCACCCTGACCGGAGCCGACACAACCCAGCGAATCGGTGACACTGGCAATCTGATACAGGCCTATTTGATTGATAATCAATGTGTAGGGATCATCGGTGATGCCGGTAATGGGCGGCTGTGGATCGCCATTCAGGATATAGACCAGCTCGAACGGCCCAATACCATTAAAATTCACCGTGATTTCTCCTTCCTGCCCGGGGCAAAGTTGCGGAGCGGGCGGGAACAGCTGGGCATTCGGCAGGGGGTTGACGTGGATGCGGGCGTTCGACACTTTGGTTTTACCGCAGGCGTCGGTCACCGTTACTTTATAATTGGTGGAAACCGTGACGAAAGGCGAGATGCTGGAGGTCGTGCCGCCATTGCTCCAGGTGTAAACGAACGGTTCCACGCCGCCGGTCGGGAAGGCGCTTACTGTGCCGATGCCGGGGCCGCAGACGACGACCGTATCGGCCACGAGTAGGAGCGGCGGCAGGTCGTCGATGATCAGCGTCTCAAACGGGTTGAGGCAGGAACATTTATTGACGAGGGTGATGATCACCGTTTCCTGGCCTTCCAGCAGCGCGTCGCTGAGGATGGTCACCGGAATAGTCACCGTAGTCTGACCGGGTGGAATGACGACGCTGGCCGGAATGGGTACGTAGTCCAGACCCGGCGTGGCCGTACCGGAAATGGTATACTGGACGACCAATGGCACATTCGGATTGGAACCGACGCGGGTAAACACCAGTTGCACGGTGCCGCAGCCTTCAAAGACATCGTCGTCATCGGGGTTACCATTGACCACCCACTCCACGGAAGCATTACCTCCGGCATCGAACGATCCTGATTTCAGGAACACCGCAGAGTCGAAAATGCCGTCACCGACGTCCGCTATTTTCAGCTTGATGTGGTAGGTCTGGCAGACCTGTACATTGGCAGTAGCCGTCATTTTACGGGTGTAGCCGTCAAACTGTAATTCAGTGACCGCAATTCCGTTGGCAGGATTCTGACCACAGAGTGTCCCCATGGCCGGCGTATTATTGACGTATAAACCCGAATTGGTCAGGTGATTGACGTTATTGATGGCCACGGGGGTAGTGGTGGCGGGCACCAGCGCAATGTTGCCGTTGCCGAGGATACCGGGGCCCGAAATGAAGAAACCAAAAACATCATTGAAAGCGGTATTGACGTATTCGCAGTACTCTTCGGAAGCAAAAACGAAGTCAAAAGTTAGCGGCGACTGCGTTGGCGTGAAATCGAATTCGATATTGGCCATGTCGAAAGTGGCCCCGGCCGTCAGGGTACTCAGGTCGGCATCGGGCGTACCAATGCCGAAACCGGCACTGGCATTGTCCTGATCGTTGGGGCCAGGGCAGACGCTTATGTCGCCGGTGGCCATGACCATGCCGGTAGCGAAGCCGACGTTGGTGAGGCCGTTGGTGAAGGTGCCGATCTGACTACCCTGCCCGTCATAAGTGACGCCGGCAATATCAAAACAGTTACCACCGATCAGCACATCTTTCACCAGATCTTCTGCCGATTGGCCGCTGGCTACTTCCAGGGTAGCCACATCCTTCATCAGGTCTTTCAACTTCATGGGGGTGCAACTTTCGCAGATCACCGTGACAAAGTGCGTAGGTGGGTGATCGGCATTCCAGGTGCAGGGATAATCCAGCCGAAAATCCATCGTCGGGCTGGCGGCCGTGAATTTTAACTGGGAAGAAACGGGATCGAATGCTGCTTTCTGTACGCCCATATCCACCGCCGTAGCGGTCGGCCGGCAGCCATTTAACCGCTCGTCTTCGGGCAGGATCAGGGTGTAATTTTTCCCGGGCAGCAGGTTAAAAATCCGCAGCGTCTGGTGTGGCGATAAAGGTGTCAGCACATGGCGGGTCTGCTGCGCGTCCACCGCCAGCTGGGGATCCGCAGAGGTTTGGCAGAATAATTGTTGGGGAAGAGCAAACGCTCCAAAGCAGAGCGCAACCAAAAGGGAAGTAGAGAAGCGCATACGCAGCAGGGTTGATTTCGTAAATGTTTGCGGGATAATCCTTTACAATTATGATTGGCGACCGGTGACGGGCAAAGCCTGCCATCCGGCGTACAAAAAATCAAAAGATGCATTGAGCGGCCGGAACGCTGCAATCAGCTCAGCACGTGACGCCGTTTTTGTATTGAAACGTGCGCCACCGTCAATCCGGAATAAAGAATTCAAGGGTCTTCCTGCGCTTGCGGCAGTTTCCAAAATGTTGCGGGGGGAGAAGCAGATTATGGGCAACAAAATTCAATGGTGACCAAAAGGCGGATATCAATCCGGGCTTTTTTCGCTGTATTTTCGGTTCCCATGGAGGGAAAGGCCTAAAAGCTGCGCAATAATAGGAAAAGATTGGCGGCTTCCGTAGATGTTTTGGCAAAAAGTATACATTCCAAACAATTGCTTGGTCGCCCGACTTTTAGTCTCCTTTCCAGCTTGGCCGCCTCCGATCTGACGAAAGCAGCCGGTCTACCCGAAAGCATTTGGGCATTCCACCCCATTCTTCCGGGCAGACCGTTACTGAAAAAGATTGTTTGCCAGAAACCAGTGCCGTAAGTTTGCGGTCCTTTTTAAAGACAAAAACTGGTTGGCCGGAAGATCCGGCTGTAGCAGCCGGTGAAGGCCTTAGGCACGCTCAACATAACACTCAC
>JBKJKS010000118.1:0-2582 GCA_046597295.1 Saprospiraceae bacterium | reverse complement strand
CGCGTGCTTTCCGTTCTTCCCCGAAGACTTCTCCATTTGCATACGATCCCGCTGCGGGTGTTGCACCTGGCTATACGGCTGATAATACCACAGGCCCAGCAGCGCCACCAAGGCCAGCAGCAGCAAATGCTGACCCGAATAAGATTTTGAAACTGGAGCGCGCAACGTATTTTCCATAGCCGGCCCTGGAGGATGGTGGCGCAAAAATAGGGCATTCAGCGCAAAAAGCAAGGCTGCGCCCTAAGCCGCATTCCGCGCCGCATTGATGATCCCGAACATGGCCCGCAACACCAACTTGCGGTAAATCGCCGCGTCCGCCTCCGGCAACGTCTCGTCCTGGAGTTTTTGTAAAGCAAACTGCTGAATGGCGATCAGCGGCAGCACGATCTGTTCGCGCAGGGCGATGCTGGAGCGCGACATGTCGTTGCCGGACAGCAGCTGCGACTCGCCGGACAGTTCCCGCAGCGTCTCCCGGGTCAGCCGGTACTCGTCGTACAGCATTTTCCAGAAATCGCCGAACTGCGGGTGGTCGGCCAGGTAGTGCGTCGCGTCGAAGTTGGATTTGGAGAGCGACTGCATGGAGTTCTCCAGCAGGGTTCGGAAGAACAGCGAGTGCCGGTACAGCGCGCGCAACTCTACCCGGCGCACCTGCTGGAACGCGGCGATGGCGCTGCCCAGTCCGTAGTAGCCGGGCACGTTCTGCTTCATCTGCGCCCAGGCGCCGACGAAGGGAATGGCCCGCAGATCCTCGAAACGCAGGGCCGCATCGCCGCTGCGCTTGGTCGGGCGGCTGGCGATGTTGCTGTCGCCGTACCATTTCAGCGGGGTTATTTTTTCCAGGTAGGGCACGAAATCGGGGTGGTTTTTCAACTGCAAATACGACTGGTAGGCCGCTTCGGCCAGCTCGTCGAGCAGCTGGTGATCGGCGGCGGTGAGCTCGCGGGCATGGCTGGGGAAGAGGTGGTTCTCCAGCCCGGCGGTCAGCAGCCGCTCAATGTTGAAAGCGGCGGCGGCTTGGGTACCGTAGGTGCTGCTCACCGTCTGGCCCTGGATGGTCACCTGAATGCCGTGGTTGTCGATGTCCTGGCCATGCGCGGCGTAGTAACTAGCGTTGTTGCCGCCGCCGCGCCCCGGAGGACCACCCCGTCCGTCGAAGAAGAGCACCCGGATGCCGTTGGCCCGGCTGACCCGGCTCAGTTCTTCCTTGGCGCGGTAAATACTCCAGTTGGCGCGCAGGTAGCCGCCGTCTTTGGTGCCGTCGGAGAAGCCAAGCATGATGGTCTGCACGTTGCCCCGCGCCGCCAGGTGGCGGGCGTAGTGCGGATGGGTGTAGAGTTGCTGCATCACGGCGCCACAGCCGGCCAGGTCGTCGATGGTCTCGAACAGCGGGACGATGTCCAGCGGAATGGGCGCCGGCTCGCCGCCCTTGCGGGTGACCGTCTGCGGAAAGGTCAGTTGGGCCAGGGCCAGTACTTCGGCTACGTTCAGCGCGCTCCGGCAATTGGAAATCACGTAGCGGTGGCAGCCCAGCTCGCCGTTGTTGCGCTGGATCTCGCTGATGATCCGGAAGGAACGGATGGTCTCTTTGACGAAGGGATCGGTGAAATCGTTCTCATCCAGCCGCATGGACAGGGTGAGCAGGAAGTCGATGCGTTCGGCCTCGCCGGCGGCGGCATAGTCGAAGGCCTGGTCCGAGGAAGATTTTTCCTGCCAGTGCTGGAGGATAGCCTGCCACACTTCGCCGTGTTTGCGGCTGTCCTGCCGTACATCGAGGCTGGCGAAATAAAATCCGAACACCCGGACCTTGAGTATGTACTGGTCCAGATCGTCCAGAAACAGGCTGTCGTGGTCGCGGACCAGCAGCAGGCGGGCCTGCTCGAGATCGTCCAGCAATTGCCGGCAATGGAGGTAGCGCTTCTCTTCCGCCGGGTGGTACAGGGTGTTGTAGATCTTTTCCTCCGCGGCTATGATGCAGTCCTCCGTACCGCGGAAAGTGAGCCGGCGGCGCAGCTGCCTGATCTCGCGGTAGTAGCCGCGCAGCACGCCTTCGCGCAGGCGCTGGGCCACCATCAGCGTGGTATCGGCGGAGACGAAGGGGTTGCCGTCGCGGTCGCCGCCGGGCCAGAAGCCCAGGGCCAGCAGCCGGGGGTTGTCGAAAGTGGCGATGTCCTGGCCGGTCGCCCGCAGCAGCCGGAACAGGATGTCGGGCAGGGTGTGGAACAGCACGTTTTCCAGGTACCAGCCCAGGCTGACGGCCTCGTCGAGCGGCGTCGGTTTGGCGCGGTTCACGAAAGTGGTTTTGCCCAGCTGCATGAGCAGCAGCCGGATCTCTTCCAGGTCGTTGCCGCGGATCTGGCGGCCCAGGTCGTTGATGATGCCGAGCACTTTGCCGGGGTAAAACTGGGTGGGGTGGGCCGTCAGCACCAGCCGGATGGCGTAGTGCTGTATTTTTTCCAGCAATTTGTGGCGCAGCGATTCCGAATCCAGCCGGGTGAGCAGGTGCTTCAGCGAGCCGGGCCCGTCCATCTCATGGGTCTGGCGAAACAGTGCATCCTCCACCGAATCGAAGAGCACGACCTGAC
>JBKJKS010000351.1:0-7202 GCA_046597295.1 Saprospiraceae bacterium | reverse complement strand
AATGGCGGCTGCAACATGGACGTGGCTTTTGGCAATACGGACAGTCAGCGCTACCTGGGCAGCTGGCCCGATGGCAAGACGATGCGCGAATTGGAGGTTATTTTACCGGCTCCCCTTCCGCCTATCCGCCCCGTTCCGGTACGGCCAAAGTCTACCGAACGGGTACACTGAACCCAAAGGGCAATAGACAAATAGGCAAAGGGCAAGCAGGCAAGGCAAAGTTCACCCTTGCTGCTTGCCTTTTGCCCTTTGCCTGTTGCCTATTTTTAATGCCCAGGCAGCGTTTCCAAGCGTTAAATCCTCTTGTCCGACAAGTACCTTAACACAGCTGCCAAAATACGGCGGGTGAGGCGGACGTTTTGCAGCAGTGTTTTCAGAAGTTAAAATTTGAAAATATCCTGGCAAAACCCGTGGTTTGTTTCGCCGACAAAACTGGAAAACATATCTTCGCGCACCTTTTTACCAAAACCCCTGAGCCGATTTGGAAGCCCGTCGCTCATTGATCGCTGTTTTCATCCAAAAGTTACCTGGTCTGTTGTCTATGAAAAAAATTACTCTACACCTCTTTTTGCCGGTTCTGTTCCTGTTGTCTGCCCTGGCCGTACCAGCGCAGGACATTCACTTTTCGCAGTTTTACCAGAGCCCACTCAACCTGAACCCAGCCTTGACCGGGGTGATGAACTGCAACCACCGCCTGGTGGCCAACTATCGTAATCAGTGGGCGTCCGTTCTGAAACAAAACGCTTATAATACTTATTCTGCCTCCTACGATCAGAAAATGCCGGTCGGCCGCTACGACTACGTCGGTTTGGGCGGTACGCTCTGGGGCGATAAGGCGGGCGCTTCGGAGTTCGCCACTTTACAGGGCCGTTTGTCCGGTTCCTACGCCAAAAAAATGGGCGGCTACCGCAAAAAAGCCCACTACCTCGTGCTGGGAGCGGATATTGGCGCCAGCCAGCGCAGCATCAACAGCGCCAACCTGCAGTGGCCCAGCCAGAACAATGGTAACGGCCAGTACGATCCCAATCAACTCGGTGAAGAAATCGCCGATCCGAAATTCATCTTTGTGGATATGTCGGCCGGCGCGCTGTGGTTCAGCGTCTTTAATGAGGACAATAACTTCTACTTCGGTGGCGCCTTCAGCCACCTGAACCGGGCGAATCAATCGTTTGACAACGCCAACATTCCCCTCTACTCGAAATTCACCTTTCATGCCGGTGGCGAGTTCATGGTCGCCCAGAAGTTCGGCCTCGTGCCGGGTGTGGTGACCTTCCTGCAAGGCCCGTCTTTCCAGGTGAATGCCGGTACCTCGTTCAAATTCCTGCTCGGCAACAGCCGCCGCTACCACCAGGCTTTCCAGCTGGGCGCCTGGGCGCGGGTATCGAACAAACTGGATAAAGGCAAACTGATGGACGCGCTCATCCTGAGCACCCGCTTCGATTACGAGCAGTTCACCATCGGTTTCAGCTATGACATCAATACTTCCAGCCTGCGGACTGCTTCGAATGGCAATGGCGCTTTCGAATTCTCGCTGGTCTATAAGATTTGCGGACCGGAACGGCGCGGCGTGTATTGCCCGAATTTCTAAGCCTGCCTGTGCGCAGCGTTTGATCCGCTGTAATGAACGCGTACCCAAAAAGATTTCCGAAAGCTTCGTGCTCTCGGAAATCTTTTTCATTTTTGTCAGCCTAAAAACGGAAGACACGAATGCATTTTTTACAAAACACTAAAACCGGGAAGAAATCATGTTCGGCAACACGAAGAATTCAGAAGAAATCAAGACGCCCTCCACCGCCGGCGGCGCGCTCAATGCACTGGTGAAAGGCACCGTAGTCGAAGGCACGGTGCGTTGCGACAGCGACCTGCGCGTAGATGGCACCATCAAAGGCAAACTCATCTGCAAATCGAAAGTGATTATCGGCCCTACCGGCGTAGTCGACGGCGAAATAGAGTGTCAGAACGCCGTGATCGAAGGCCGGTTCAAGGGGATGCTGACGGTGAGCGAATTGCTCAACGTGCGCGAGACCGCCGAAGTGGACGGAGAAATTTCGACCAATAAATTACTGGTGCAGAGCGGCGCCCGCTTCAACGTCAGCTGCAGAATGGAAGTGGGCAAGTCCAATGGTACTGCCAAACAATTCGATCCTAAAGCCCCCAACGATGCCGCCACCACAGCCAAACAAATCGTCGGAGGAAAAGCGGAAGTCCGGAATTAGGGCGACTGCCAAATACAGCGGCATGGCGTTTCAGTTCTTTGGCGCCTGCCTGGTCGGTGCGCTCCTCGGCCGTTGGCTGGATGACCGTATGCAACTCGAACGTCCGCTGTGGACAGTCCTGTTGACCGTCTTATTCATGTTGGCGGCGCTGTATGCCCTGTACCGGCAATTGCTGCGCGACTGATTATCAGGGGAGTTGGAGTATTGGGCAGTGGGCTTTTTTAGCTCCCGCCCGGGTTCCACCTCCTTTTTCATTTGTTCCATGACGTCTAAATCATTTTTTACCGGCCTGTTGGCCGTGACGGCGGGCACGGGCCTCGGCTTGGCCTTGCTCCACTTGTTGCTGCCGCCGGTCCAGCTGCACGGGCGGTTCGCCCTGGCCACGTTGTTGCTGTTCGTGCTGCTGTGCATCGGCTTGTTTTTTGCCGGCCAAAACGCAGTACGCAGTACCAGTAAGCTGGCTTTCAATGGACTGGTGTCGGTCTCCGTATTTGGTAAATTGATCGTATCGCTGGGCTTTCTCTTTGCTTATCAGCAAATTGCCCACCCGGCCAACCAGTGGTTTGTGGCGATTTTCCTGTGGAGTTATATCGTCTACACGTGTTTTGAAGTGTGGTTCATGACCCGTATGGCCAGGACCTGAGTCTGGTTTTCACCACGGTAACGGCGGACTTCCAGAATCGCCCACCCGGAGAATTGACGGACTTGGAAGTCCGTCGTACTTACGCCGAATCCCGCAACACATGTTATGAAACGTCCGCAAAAAGGCGAATACGCCCCTTTCCACGCGACCTATCTGCAGGCCCTGCCGTCCCGCGGTACGGCCCGGAGCCTGTTGACAAAAAGTATGCGGGAGACGCAGCTGCTCCTGGCCGCCCTCCCTCCGGCGCTGGGCGACCATGCCTATGCGCCCGGCAAATGGACCATCAAACAGATGATGATCCATTTGATCGATACGGAACGGGTTTTTGCCTACCGGACGCTCTCGTTCCTGCGGGGCGACCGCATTCCCCTGCCGGGCTTTAATCAGGACGTTTGGATGGAACAATCGGACGTCCGTGGACGCAGCATCAAAGACTTATTGCAGGAATGGAAAGTTGTGCGCGCCAACACCCTTTTCCTGCTGGCGCAGTGCTCGGAGGAGCAATCGCGGTTCGTCGGCACGGCCAGTAACTGGAAGGTATCGGTGCGGGCATACTTTTTTATCATTGTTGGGCATCATCTGCATCATTTGCAGATACTGCGCGAACGATATTTGTAAATCATTCAATTACATCACCATGAAAAAATATATTTTATGCCTGTCCGCTCTGCTGCTGTGCGCTCAACTGCTCCGGGCGCAGTCCGTCCTGGGTACCTGGAAAACGGTGGATGACAACAGCGGCGAGGCCCGCAGCCATATTCATCTCTTCGAATCGGGGGGCAAATTGTACGGAAAGATCGACAAGCTGTTGCAGAAACCACCCAGCACCGTCTGCGAGCTTTGCCCCGGGGAACGTAAAGGCCAGCCCCTGACCGGCATGATCCTGCTGATCGACATGACCCAGAATAATGGTATGTGGCAATCCGGCAATGTCCTCGATCCCGACAAAGGCAAATGGTATGCCTGTAAGTTGTGGCTGAAAGAAGGCGATCCCAACACCCTCGTCGTACGCGGTTACCTGGGACCCTTCTACCGGACGCAATACTGGCAACGGGTGCCTTAAAATGGGGCTTTTTGGCGAAAAAGGAAAAAAGTTGCCCCACCGGTTTGGATAGAAAGGAATGTCGGCCTATTTTTGCCCCGCTTTCCGCGAAAGCACGGTGGGTTATGGTGTAATGGTAACACAGCAGATTTTGGTTCTGTTATTCAGGGTTCGAGTCCTTGTAACCCAACAAATAAAGCGCAATTATCTGGTGGACAGGTAGTTGCGCTTTTTATTTGCGGCCCTCACTTCACAAAATCCGTCACCGGATTCTCTTTTTTCATATACGGCTTGAGCGCGCTGTAGGGCACCAGTAGCGATTGCCGCCCGAACTGCGGGTGAAACAGGGTGCTGATTTCCAGTCCTTCGCGCCGCAGGGCGAACAGGGGGAACCCTTCTCTACTCAGCCACTCCCGGTAGGGCGGGTTGGCCGCGAACTGCGGCATTTTCGGCGATTCTTTGCGGGCGTAGTCTTCCAGCCAGGTCTTCGCGTTGAACCCTTTGTTGAACAGGTCCTCCAGCAAAATAGCCTTGCCGCTGCGCAGATCGAAATTGTAGGACATGCCCTGTGCCTGCTCATTCCAAGTATCCGAAAAAGTGAGGTAGCCGCTGAACACGTTTTCCGTCCAGCAGACAATTTCCGACCAGGCACTGGCGCGTTGCGCACTGCGGGTAGCCGGATTCGGAGGTGCTTTTTTAGTGGCGATCGTTGATTTGCAACGATTTACCCAGGTCGTTAACTGCTGGTCGAACCAGGTATTGCAGGGCGCGCAGGGGGTGCGCGGATAGAGTGCATCGTAGCTGGAACTATAGTCGGCATAGTCATAGCAGCCCAGTGGGTAGCTGTCTTTCGGCAGGAAATGGAAGGTCCGTTTTTCGCCGCTGCCGACCCAGTAGCAAACCAGCGGCTGGCCGGCTTTCCAGGTACCGGTCAATTGGGCAGCGACCCGGCCGGTGGGTAGCAAGGCCTCCATTTCGTAGTCGCCGTTTTTTTTCATGCTGCCTTGCAGGGTATAGGTTCTGGCATCGCTTTCTATCCAGCAGTAGCCTTGCAAAACGCCGTTTTGCACCCGCATCAGCACCATATCGGCGCGTGCGCCATTGTAACGCATGAGATAACGATTGGCCCACTTATGCTCGCTACAGGCCAGGTTAAGGGTCAGGCCGGGTACAAATTCATCCGCGACGAGGTGGGTACCCAGGCTGTTGTCAAAATTTGTCCAGTCGGCCTCGATCTGGTGGTTACGGATAGTGCCCTGCCAACGGCCGATCACCGTGTTGCCGGGCCCCCGTTCTTCGAGCTGGAGCGACGTACTGTCGGTCAGGGTGCCGTCGAGCCGGATACGCGTTTTACTTTTCACGTAATTCAAATAGCCGCGACAGTTTTGTCCGTCGTAACCCAAGGTCATATCCACCGCCGAGGCATCATCCATCCGGCCCTTGAAAACGCGTATCCACTGGAGACTGGCGGGATCGGCAAACAGTTTGACAATCGCCGTGTCGCGGGGCACGGCCGGGGTTTTAGCGGGGGCCGCGGCCGGTCTGGATTTTTGAGCAGAAAGCAGACCCGACCCAAACAGGGCCAGCAGGGCCACCAAAAGGAGCTTCCTGGAATAATTAAAAGCGATCCGGCCAGATACAGGTAAGGTTCGGCAAGGCATGGGACAAAGCGGTTTGGAAAGATTAAAAAGGAGTAAGGAATAAGAACCATGAAATTTACGATGCATCATTCATCCTTGCTAAGGTACCTGCACCGTGTTCAGCACCTGCTCCACAATTTCCTCCGGACGTACATTCTCGGCTTCCGCCTCGTAGGTCAGCCCGATGCGATGGCGCAGCACATCGGGACAAATGGCCCGCACGTCCTCCGGAACCACGTAGCCGCGCCGGCGCAGAAAGGCCAGCGCGCGCGCCGCCTGGGCCAGGGCAATGCTGGCCCGCGGCGAGGCGCCGTAACTGAGGAGTGGCGCCAGCGCGGGCAGGCCATGCTGGCCCGGATTGCGGGTGGCAAAGACAATATCGATGATGTACTGCTCTATTTTTTCATCCACGTAGATCTCGTGCAGTACCTCGCGGGCCCGTAGCAGGGCCGCCGGCGATACGACGCGATGGATGACCGGCTGCTGGCCGCTCAGATTGCGCCGCACGATGTCGCGTTCTTCCGCCGGACTGGGATAACCTATTTTTACCTTCAACAGGAAGCGGTCCACCTGAGCTTCGGGCAGGGCATAAGTGCCTTCCTGCTCGATGGGATTTTGGGTAGCCAGGACCAGGAACGGCTCTTCCAGCGGAAAAGTCTCGTGGCCAATGGTCACCTGCCGCTCCTGCATGGCTTCCAGCAGGGCGCTTTGCACCTTGGCGGGAGCGCGGTTGATCTCGTCGGCCAGCACGAAATTGGCGAAAATCGGCCCTTTGCGGACGGTGAATTCCGAGCGGGCCGGGTTGTAAATCATCGTGCCGACCACATCGGCGGGCAGCAGGTCGGGCGTGAACTGAATACGGCTGAAGCTGGCGTCTACGGCCTGGGCCAGCGTCTTGATAGCCAGCGTCTTGGCCAGGCCGGGCATGCCCTCCAACAATATATGGCCCCGGGTGAGCAAGCCGATCAGCAGGCGCTCGAGCATTACCTGCTGCCCGACGATCACCTTGGAGGTTTCCTGGTTGAGCTGCTCTACAAAAGCGCTTTCGTCGTGGATGCGCTGGTTCAGGGCCTGTATATCAAAATAACTCTGCATCGGTCGTTTTTGAAATGAAGGCCACAAAAATAGACGTTCGGCATTAGAAACGGAGCCTAAACGTCACTTCGTCCGGGCAATTGCCGGAGGAATGAACTCCATTTGCAAAAAATCGTTCTGCACTTATGAAAAATCTGGACAAGGATCTACTCGTACAAGCCCTGGCCCACGCTTCCAAAAGTGACGGTCCTCAGCGTACGATCGCCACATCCCCTTTTTTGCGCAGCGTAACGACCCGTCCGCAAAAAGCCACCTCCGCTTCCACATACCAGACGCAGACTCCCGGATCCATCTCCTGGCCGCGGAACTTACCTTCCCAGCAGGAAGCAGGGTCGCTGCTGCGGAAGAGCAAATTGCCCCAGCGGTCAAATACCTCCAGGTGATAGCGAAGCAGCGTCAGGCCCGTGGCGAACGCTGGACAGAACACCGTGTTTTCGGTTGCCTTGGCCGCCGGAGCGAACACATTGGGCATGTACACGAATGAAATACTGGCGGCAGGTTCCGCCCAGGCGGTAACGGCCACCTGCGGCACCGTCTCGCAATGGTTGGTCGCTTCCACCCAGATG
>JBKJKS010000043.1:0-3532 GCA_046597295.1 Saprospiraceae bacterium | reverse complement strand
AACGCGGTGCTGCACCGGCCGTCTCCACCGGTTGGTCCGCCAGGCTGCCCTGGTTATGCGCTCTGGTCGGCATGTTGGGTTTGTTCAGCACCTACGAAGAGGTGCGCAAGATATTTGTGAAGTACGCCAACATCGGTCAGAACTCGGATGTCTTACCGCAGTTGAAAGGGCAGGCCGATCTTTTCTTTACGGGGCAGTTCCCCTACCAGCCTATTCAAAGCATTGATTATCATCCCTTTCCAGTGTATATGCCTTTACACTGGATGCCCCTGCAAATTTCCAACCTGGCCCAGATCGATGTCCGGTGGTCGGGCTTCCTGTTGATGCTGGTGGCCGTTGGTATATCCGGCTACTGGCTACAGAAAACCCATCCGACCACGCCGGCGAAGTATACCCTGCCCGCCATGTTGCTGTTTGCCCTGCCCATCTGGGGCTTCATTGCCCTGGACAAGATGATGTTCTCTTTGAATCTGGAAACCATCGTTACGGCTTGGTACATTTTACTGGCGGCGGGGCTGGCCTCGAAAAACCACGTGCTGATCGCCATTGGCCTGATCGGCGCCGTTTTATCCAGGTACACGATCCTGTTCTGGCTGCCTTTGTTTGCCGTTTTATTGTGGCTATACGCCCCAAAAAATTATTCTTTCTGGATTTGGGGTAGTCTGGCTGCCGCTGTACTGGCGCTCTTTGTCCTGCCTTTTTGGATGAAAGATCCCTCCATCGTGGGAAAAATTGTCGACTACTATACCGGATGCTCCGAAAATTCCTGGCTGCGACCCGATCAGTACACCTTCCTGGACGGGTTGAGTCTGAATCAGCACCTGCGCCGATGGCTGCCGGGCACGCCGGAAGAGAACATCGCCTATTCGCATTACCCGCAAATCGCCCTGCAATTATTACTGGTGGCCCTGGGCATTTATTATTACCGCAAAAAATGGCAGGACACGCTGGATATATACACGTTTTCCCTGCTGGCGCTTTCCATCATGCCCGTTCTGTTTTATACGTTTAGTCCGATGCTGTTTAAGTACTACCTGCTGATGCCCTTAGGGGTGTCCGCCGTGCTGTGCTGGAAAACGATCGCGGTCGCCAAACAAAACGCCGGGTAATTTTTAAAAGTAGATATTTGCGCCGTCCAAGGCCAACCCGCCCTGCACGCTTCATTTCCAATTTTTCAAATATCCAGTTTGAATGGCTGAAAAGATAATTTTTTCCATGTCCGGCGTGAGTAAGACCTTTCCGCCGAGCAAACAAGTGTTGAAAAACATCTGGCTGTCGTTTTACTATGGCGCCAAAATCGGGGTGCTCGGCCTCAACGGTTCCGGTAAATCCACGCTGCTGAAAATCATCGCCGGGGTGGATCAGAATTACGAGGGCAAGGTTGAATTTGATAAGTTGTACAAAATCGGCTTTCTCGAGCAGGAGCCGGTCATGGATGAAAGCAAAACGGTGCGCCAGATCGTCCAGGAAGCCGTGCAGCCGATCGTGGACCTGCTCCAGGAAAACGAGGACATTGGCACCAAGCTGGGGGAAGTGACCGACGATGACGAGATGATGCGCCTGATTGAACGGCAGGGCGAGGTGCTCGAACAGATCGAGCACGTGGGCGGCTGGGAACTGGATTATCGCCTCGACGTTTTCATGGACGCCCTGCGCTGCCCGGAAAACGACCGCCCGATCAAAATCTGCTCCGGGGGCGAACGCCGCCGCGTAGCCCTGGCGCGCCTGTTGCTCAGCCAGCCCGACATCCTGCTGCTCGACGAGCCGACCAACCACCTCGATGCGGAATCGGTACTCTGGCTGGAGCAGTACCTGCAAAGTTTCCCCGGCACCGTCATTGCCGTGACCCACGACCGCTATTTTCTGGATAATGTGGCGGGCTGGATCCTTGAACTGGACCGCGGCGAAGGCATTCCCTGGCAGGGCAACTACACCACCTGGCTGGAACAAAAGACCAAGCGCATGGCCCAGGAAGAGCGCCAGGATGACAAGCGCCGCAAACAATTGGAACGCGAACTGAAGTGGGTGCGCATGGGCGCAAAGGGCCGGCAGGCCAAGGGCAAGGCGCGCCTGAACGCGTACGACAAAATGGCCGGGGAAGAAACCCGCGAAAAAGAAGCCAAACTCGAACTGTTCATCCCTACCGGTCAACGCCTCGGCGACAAGGTGATCGAATTGCAGCACATCACCAAGTCATTCGGTGATCGTGTGCTGTTCGAGAACCTCTCGCTGGACATTCCAAAGAACGCGATCGTCGGCATTATCGGACCGAACGGGGTGGGCAAATCCACCCTTTTCAAGATCATGACCGGGCGCGAAAAGCCCGATTCGGGCCAGGTCGTTGTCGGGGAAAGCGTACAGATCAGTTATGTGGACCAAAGCCACGAAGCCCTGTTGCCGGAAAAGACGGTCTATGAAATCATTTCCGAAGGCAATGACCTGATCACGGTGGGCAATACCAGCCTGAATGCCCGGGCCTACATCTCGCGTTTCAACTTCGCGGGCGCCGATCAGCAGAAGAAACTGGCCATACTATCCGGCGGCGAACGAAACCGGGTGCACCTGGCCATCACGCTCAAGGAAGGCGGCAACGTGCTGCTGCTCGATGAGCCGACCAACGACATCGACGTGAACACGCTGCGGGCCCTGGAGGATGCGCTGGAAAACTTTGCCGGCTGCGCGCTGATCATCAGCCACGACCGGTGGTTCCTGGACCGGCTGGCCACGCATATTCTGTCCTTCGAGGATGATGCCGAGGTAGTGTTCTTCGAAGGCGGCTTTACCGACTATGAGGAGGCCAAGAAGGCCCGGCTGGGCGACATCACGCCGCACCGGCCACGCGTGAAGCACATTATGGGCTAAAGAAAAAGGAGCGCGGATAATAAACCCGCCCGTCTTCAGCAGAAGCGGGGCGGGTTTGTTATTTTTGAGCGGCCATAGCCGGATAGCCACGACCAACTTTTTAAAAAAGCGCCCGATGTCGCCTGCACGTTTTACCAGCCCTCTTTTCTCCGGATGCATCGCGTTGCTGGTGGCCGCTGCCTTGTTCAGTTGTAACGTCTTTCCCAAAGCCAAAAATTCCCTGCGCGACGCCCTCTCGGAAGGCATTCAGCAGGCCCGGATCGACAGCCTGCTCCAGGCTTCGGCCGATAGCGTGCTGAATGTGGTGTTGAAATCCGAGCGATTCGGGCTGCTGCGGCGCGAATGGGGTATCCTGCTCCAGCAAACCTCCGATTCCATCTACTACACGACCGATACCGTGCTGAACAGCATGGTGCGCGATTTTACTACAGACTGGTTGCAGCAGGCGGATAAGGGGTTGCAAAAGATGCTGGCTAATGCCAAAACGAGTTTAACCGATGATCAGCTCAAAAACTACGTCACCGAACTGGTCAGCCGGGATCTGGCGCAGGCCCTGAACCAGTTGATCGATCAGTTATCCTATAAACTCCGGTCGCCCGAATTCAAGAACAACCTGGCTGACCTGCGCCTGTTTCTGGACCGGCAGCTGGACACCCTGTCGCGCAGTGCC
>JBKJKS010000011.1:0-2723 GCA_046597295.1 Saprospiraceae bacterium | reverse complement strand
TCTGGAAACAGGAAAAGCAAAGCCGCTCGGTACAGGACATTGCCCGGCACAGCGGACTGCTCTACGACAAATTTGTCGCTTTCGTGGAGGATATGCGCGCCATCGGCTTCCGCCTGGATACTGCCCGCAGTGCTTATGATGACGCCATGAATAAACTGACCAGCGCTGCCCGGCCGGGGGATACTTTGATTGGTAAGGCGGAGAAAATCAGGGAGTTGGGGGCTCGGACTACTAAGTCTTTGCCTGCGGATCTGGTGGAAATGGCGCGGGAGCAGGCGGAGGAAATTGGGTAAGGGGCTTGGAAAGACTCCATTTCCCGGCGCAGCCTCCATTATCCACAGGGGCAAAACACGTTTACGAAACTCTGAAAGTTTCGTAAACGTTGCTGCGCATACTGTGCGTAACATCAATTAGAAAAGCAAGAGAATACTGAACTGACCGCTGTGCGTAGCAAAGTGGAAAATGTCTTGGCCTTCTTCAAAAGGTTCAAGATTTTTTCCACGCACTACCGAGACGGAAGACGTCGATTTGCCCTTTGACAACGATAAATACGCATTATTTCACCGGAGGAAGCAGTATGGAAGAGGACGGACAAGGAGGCGTAAAAAGACCCTAATTGATGGAAATTTGTCCCGCAAAAACAAAAGCCCCTCATAACCAGATAGTTACGAGGGGTGCTCAGTAGTCCGTACGGGAATCGAACCCGTGTTTCATCCGTGAAAGGGACGTGTCCTAACCCCTAGACGAACGGACCTTTTGGGGAAAGCGGGGCAAAGATAGCAGCGGCAGCTTTTGATTTCCAAACCCAATGCAAAGTTTTTTGCAATTTACTTCTGGCTGGGAATGGGTAGAGCGGCCGAATACGCTACCGCGACGTATGTGAAGGGAAAATTTGGCGGCATGGTATGATTTTTTGCGAACTTTACCGGTCACCTCTGTCAACCGGAGCGTCCCGTATTTTCTACTAAATTTAGCCATACTATGCTCAAGATCGCGCTCCGCTACGGCGGCCTCATGTTTATCGGATTTACCATCTTTTTCTTCCTCATGCACATGATTGGCATGAGCGACGTCATGGAACTGCGGTATTTGAACGCATTTATTCAATTCGGGGTACTCTGGGTCGCCATCCGGGTCTGGCTGCGGGAGCATCCCGACCAGTTCGATAATTATACCGGGGCGGTGGCACTGGGGTTGATGGTCACGGCAATCGGCGCCGGCGCCTTTGCGGTGTTCCTGATTTTATTTTTATACGCCAATCCGGAGCTGATGGCCGCTATGCAGGCCCAGTCGCCGCGCGTCATTGCCGAGCACCTGGATCCGGGCATGGCCGGGTTCTTCTCCTTCGGGGAAGCCATTATTGCCGCCCTGATCGGTTCCTACATCCTGATCCGCATCATCGAGGCAAAATACTACCGCAGCGTGTGAACGAATTTACCGGGGCCAGTGGCGACCCAGTATTTCTTCCGCTCTGCTCACCACGGTCGGGTCGGTCACCAATTCGGGCGCATGGTGCGGTTTCTTGCGGGCATCGATCACCAATGGCCCCTGGCAGCCCCAGTGCTTGAACGCCACCGCCGAACGTACGCCATAAATGTCATGGCTCGGATTGGCCCGGGTAAAGGCGACCCACACGAAATTATTAACCGATGCGGCGGTAAAGCGACTGTCGTCCACGAGCAAAAGGAGCGGGATGGATTGTAAGTCTATGTTTTCCAAGGCCTTGCAAAATGCTTCTGCTTCCAGGCGCGCGGTTTCCCCGGCTTCAAAACGCGGGGCCTGGATGGCCAGTACGCCCGGCTGACAAAAGCAGGGATCGCTGAATCCGGGCGGCAGGGAAAAATTGGCCGGTATCTCGGCCTGCAACTGACGCCTTTTTTCGCCCCGGCAGGCGACCACCACTTTAGATCCTTCATTCCAGCCGGAGCCGGAATAGTCCAGCGTATCGATCGTGGTGCGGGTCTGGAAATGCAAGTCGCGCTGCCAGTCCACCCGTTCGAGCATATGCTGGAAAAAACGGGGAATATCATGGGTATCCAGCTGGGGATCGTCGTCGCTGGCAGCAATGAACAGAAATTTGGACAGCGACGTCTGACCGGAGCCGATAATGCGGTTGGCAATGGTCAGGATTTCCTCCGGCACACGCTCGCGAAAAGGCATGTAGCGTTCATGGCCGATGGCCAGCAACAGCGGATGCACGCCGGCCGCGTCCACGGCATGGATTTCTTTCAAACCGGGAAATTCCTGCGGCGTCAGTGGCGCCACCAGTTCGTGGATCAGCCAGCCAAAGCTACTGTCCTCCATCGGCGGCCTGCCCACGACGCTGAAATGCCAGAGCGGATCTTTGCGGTGGTACACCCGATGCACTTTCATCACCGGGAAGTCGTGGGTCAGCGAGTAATAACCCAGATGATCGCCAAAAGGGCCTTCGGGCTTCTTCACGCATTTTAAAATCTCACCGGTGATGACGAAATCCGCATCACTGCTCAGGAAGTGCCCCCGGCGGTGATTATTCGGCATGCCGTCGTACTGATAGCGAAAGCGCCGCCCGGCCAGCATGCCGGCAAAAGTCAGCTCGCTCAAGCCTTCCGGCAGGGGCATAATGCCCGAAAAGGCATGGCTCGGCGGACCACCCACGAAAATGCTGCACAGGAACGGCTCGTCCCGCTGATTGTACTGCGTATGGTGCACCCCAATACCACGGTGCAGCTGGTAGTGCAGAC
>JBKJKS010000663.1:0-4548 GCA_046597295.1 Saprospiraceae bacterium | reverse complement strand
ATCGGCATCCTGGCCATGCGTTTCGTAGCGCAGTGGTTCGTGAAGCTGCTCGAGCGCTTTCCGTTCCTGGAAACCAGCGCATTCCTGGTCATCGGCATTCTGGGCCTGAAGCTGATACTCTCTATCCCCGATCATTTTTACCCGGAAGAGCCTTGGGCCAAGGCCATCGAAAGCGAAACCGCCGACCTGCTTATTTCTGCCCTGACGGCGGGTTTGTTCTTCATCCCCATCCTGACCTCCCATCTGTTCGGCTGGCCCAAGCAGGTCAAGGTGGTGGAGGAAGAAGAAGTGACGGTGCAGAATGATAAATGATGAATATTTCGAGCCGTAGTGAGACTCTGAAGGGGCTCGGAGATGTTAAATTTTCATAAATCAGTGAGCCCCTTCAGAGTCTCACTAGCACTAAGAAAAAATGGTTCCTTTCACCCGGCACATTTTCCCGAACGGTTTACGCGTCCTTCTCCACGAGGACACGGCGACGCCTTTGGTGGCGGTCAACATTACCTACGACGTGGGTTCGCGGGATGAGCATGCGGAAAAGACCGGTTTTGCGCATTTGTTCGAACACCTGATGTTCGCCGGCAGCAAACACGTGCCGGACTTCGACGATCCGCTGCAACGCGCCGGGGGCGAGAACAACGCCTACACCACCAACGACTACACCACTTTTTACGAAATGGTGCCGGCGGAAAACCTGGAGACGGCCCTCTGGCTGGAAAGCGACCGCATGCTGGCCCTGCGTATTTCCCGCAAATCGCTGGAGGTGCAGCGCAAGGTGGTGGTCGAGGAATTCAAGGAAACCTGCCTCAACGAACCTTACGGCGATGCCTGGCACCACTTGTCGGAACTGATGTACCGCGAGCATCCGTACCGCTGGCCGGTGATCGGCCTGGCGCCGGAACACGTGGAAAATGCCACGCTGGATGACGTGCGCGATTTTTACAAAACCTGGTACACGCCCAACAACGCCGTGCTGAGCATTGCCGGCAACGTGCGTCCGGCGGAAGCCCTGGCCCTGGTGGAAAAGTGGTTTGGCAGCATTCCGGCTGGCCCGGCAGCCGTTCGGGAACTGCCCGCCGAGCCGCTGCAGGACGGACCGCGTTATAAGGAAGTCCGGGCCCAGGTGCCGGTGCCGGCCATTTACCTGGCCTTCCGGATGCCGGCCCGTCTCGATCCCGAGTTCTATGCCGTGGATCTGCTGAGCGACGTGCTGGCCCAGGGGCACTCTTCGCGCCTGTACCGCCACCTGTTGAAAGAACGTCAACTCTTTTCCCAGATCGACGCCTACGTCACCGGCAACACGGACCCGGGCCTGCTGGTCATCGAGGGTCGCCCGGCGGCCGGTGTGGCCACGGAGCTGGCCCTCGCCGCCATCTGGGAGGAATTGGAACAGCTGAAGAACGAGCCGCTGCAGATCCGCGAACTGCTCAAAATCCAGCACCGTTTCGAGAGCACCATCGTTTTTTCGGAAACGAGCGTGCTGAACAAGGCGCAGAACCTGGCCATGTACGAAATACTCGACCGGGCGGAACTGATGAACGAGGAGGTGGACACCTACCTGGCGGTGACGCCCGACGAGCTGCACCAGGCGGCGATCCGCCTGTTCCGGGCAGACAATTCGGCCACGTTGATTTACGTTCCTGCGTAATCCCCGGTTACGCACTACATCGTTCATCCGTTCAAACCCAGCCTGATCCCGGTTCGCTGCGCCCGCCCCGATCTGCACGGCCGTGTTTTCGCTTTCCCGACTATGCTCCGATTCCTGCTTCGCTGCGGCGCATTATGCGTCTGCATATGCACTTTTTCCCCCTCCCTTTTTGCGCAGGAACAACTCGGTATGCGCCTGGAGCGCTACGCCGGTATGTTCGGCGCCGGCCTGAACCCGGCCGCGACGGCTTTCAACCCCAACCGCTGGGAGGTCACCCTCTTCGCGGCGGACGCCTTTTTGGCCAACAGCTATTTGTATCTGGAAAATACCAGCCTGCCCAAAGTGCTGCGCAACACCGATCGTATTCGTTCGGTCACCGAGTTCAGGCCCGAAACGCCACCACCCGCGGACGTCATCCTGCTCAACTATTTTACGGCCGAACGCCGGATGCACGGCGTGGCCCAGACCCGTTTGAGCGGGCCGGGCTTCCATATCCGGCTGGGAGAAGATCACGTCGTTGGCCTGTCCACAGCCCTGCGCACGGGCTTTTCGGCCTATAAAATCCCGGAAATCCTGCGCTACGAGCGCATCAGCGACCTGCGGCTGGGTGAGACGGTGAACATCCCGCCCACCGGCCCGACTGCCGCGGCCTGGGGCGAACTTGCGCTGCATTACAGCCACCGCAGCGAGGGCGACCTGACGCTGGCCTGGGGCATTACGCCCAAGCTGCTGCTGGGCCTCGAAGGCGGCTTCGGCGTGGCCGGGGGCCGTTTCGATTATACGCCCAGCGGCAAGGATACCGCCGCTTTTGCCCGGGCCGAATGGGACTATGCGCTGACCCTCGGCAACCTACGGGCGGCGGAGCAGGAACAGCCCATCCGCGCGCGCGTCAACGGCTACGGGCCCGGTCTGGATGCCGGTGTGGCCTGGGCCATGCCCGACGACGACAGCGAAGCGGCGGAGGACTACCTCTGGCGGGCCGGCGTGTCGCTGGTGGATGTGGGTTTTATCCGTTTCAATAAAAATGCCGAGCGCCATCATATTGCTTTCGATACGGTGATCACCGTTTCCGGCAACAGTTTCAGTGCGCCCGACGCCCAGGGCTACATCGCCGATGCCAGCCGCAATTTCCTCGGCGATTCCACGCGTTCGCTCCAGGCGCGGGCGTTCAGCATCGGTATGCCGACCGCGCTGTCCCTGCAATTCGATTATCGGGTGGCCCCGCGTTTCTACGTGGCGGCGCTGCTGATGCAACGGGTGACATTGGCCAAACACAGCCTCCAACGACCCAATACGCTGGCCGTAGTGCCGCGTTTCGAACACCGCTGGTTTTCTTTGTCCGTTCCGGTAGTGCTGAACGACTGGCAGTCGCTGCGCCTGGGCCTGGCCGCCCGGCTGGGCTTCCTGGTCGTGGGCTCCGATCACCTGGGCAGTTTTTTTACCCAAAAAGAATTTATCGGTACCGATTTCTACATCGGCCTGAAAATCAACGGTTTCTCTTTTGGCAACAGCGATAAAGATCCGCGTGGCGGCCGACAGAAGCAGCGTGGTGGCGGCAGGAACATCAAGGGGGTGAAATGTTATGATTTTTGACCATTTCGCCTTTGTTTTAACCAGGATATTATGGCCCTGGCGAAGGCAGCGCACCTACTTTTGTCGCTGATCCGGCCCGCATTTCCTGATGACTTCCATGATCCAAGCTAATCGGCTTCCCCTGTTCGCCAGTCTCTTCCTGGGCCTGGCCTTACTGGCCTATGCCGGCGTGCGGGCGGTTACGGTGGGATTTACCCACGACGAGAGTTCCAGTTTTATGAACCTCATTCATGAGCCGGTTAGCGACCTGTTCTTCCAGGCGCGCAACTGGCAGGCGGCTAATAATCACCTGCTCAACACGCTGTGCATGCAGCTCGGCCACTATTTTTTTGGCGCCGAAGAGTGGGCCCTGCGCTGGGGCAGCCTGATGGGGGGATTCATTTACCTGATCTACGCTTTCCGGACGGTACGGCTGTGGCTGCCGGCGGATTCGTGGTGGTTTTTCGGGGCTTTCTGCGTGTTCCTCCTTAATCATTTTACCTTCGATTTCTTCTCCCTGGCCCGGGGCTACGGCTTATGCCTGGCCTTTGAAATGGCGGCCCTGTTCTATTTTTTTCGCTGGATAAAAAGTGAGGCCGCCAGCGACTTATTGAAAGCCGGCAGCGCATTGGGCCTGGGTATTTTAGCCAATTTTACCTTGCTGGACCTCATGGCGGCTTTCCTGGCGATGGTGACGGTCATTTACTATGTGCAAAATAAACGCAGATTTTCCCCTACCCAATGGCTGCGACTGATGCTGTGGCCAGCTGTACCACTTTTAGCAACGTTGCTCCTGATCTTTCACCCTATGCGCTGGATCAGTGCCCAGGGAGAATTCGAGTACGGCCCCCAGGCGTTCTGGGAAACCTGGCGGGTGCTGGTAGAGCGCTTTGTGTTCAATCCCTTCCCTGGAGCAATCTGGTACAAGGCTTTGGTGCTGATCATGGCGACGACGCTGTTTGCCGGGCTGGGGTACGCCATTTTCAGGCGTTACAAATCCGCCGGCTGGCAGTCCACTCCTGCCCTGTTCTACGCGTCGCTGCTGACCGTACTGACCATGCTGACGACCATGGCGCAACACTATTTGCTGGGCGCCAATTACCTGAGCGGCCGTACGGCGGTACTGTTCTATCCGCTCCTGTCCGCCGTGGTGGTTTTATCTTTAATAGACCTGAAAGAACGATTTCCACAGGCGCGATGGGTGTGGCGGCTGGTCTGCGGCGGGCTGGTCCTCAATTTTTGCTGCCAGGCCAACCTGCGCTACGCCCTGGAATGGCAGTACGATGAAAGCACCAAAGCGGCGGTGATCTTTGCCAACCAACAGGGCG
>JBKJKS010000330.1:0-3534 GCA_046597295.1 Saprospiraceae bacterium | reverse complement strand
GTTGGGGGCAAAGGCACAGCTAAAGGTGCCGATCACAAAACCGATGTAGGGAAACAGCAGAATTTTTTTCCGGTCAAACCGATCGACGAAGAAGGCGGCGGCAAAACCCGAAATGCCGGCAGTCAGGCTGTAAGCCGATACGGCGAAGCCAAACTCTTTAGGCGTGATTTGGAACAGGGTCATCAATTGCGGGCCCAGGGGCATCATGATCATAAAATCCATGATGTGGGTGAAGTTGACGCAGGCAAGGATAATCAGCAGAAGCCTTTCATTTGGACGCATGGTGCGAAACAACGATGGAATCGGCAATTGGTTTACTGCTGCCGGCTTTTGGTTTTGTTCGGCTCATCGATGTACGGAAGCCATTTGGTTACGCTTCGGGCATTCACGCCGTTGCGCTGGGCCGCATCTATGACGCGTCGGGCGGTGCTCGTATCCCCTTTCTGCAGATTAGCGTCTACCGCCACTTCATAGCCGCCCGGCGCCTTCGGATTGTTGCTGATGGCCATGTTGGCATGGATCAGGGCCGCGTCGGGACGCCCCAGGGCCAGGTTGCTCTTGGCCGCCCGGGTTTGATACCTCGCGTCGCGGGGCCTGGCCGAAACCATTTTCTCCTCGTTGGCCAGGCGTGTTTCAATGAGCCGGGTGGAGGCGGCCGCTTCCTTTTCCAACTTGTCCACCCAGGCACCGTCAGTCGGTTTCTTACGGCGTAAAGTATTCAGGTCTTCGGTCGCTTTGGCCGGCTGGCCGCTCTTTAATGCCGCTTCGGCCCGGATCTTCAGCAGGTCGGTATTGGCCTCGTTGGCGTTCGGTGCGGCTACTTCCAAGTCATCGGCTGCGCCGGCAAAGTCGCCTTTCTGATACAACAGCGCGCCGCGCATCCGGCGGGCCGTCGGCTGCTGGGGATAAACCGCCAGGATCTGATCGTAAATGGCCAGGGCTTTGTCATTTTCTTTTTTTACCAGATGGCCCTGGGCAACGACCAGGAGCATGGTGCTGTCGGGTAGCGCCACGGTAGCACTGTCCAAAACTGCCGATTTGGGACTTTCTTCCAGCAAATTACTGGCAATGGGCACACTGGCCCAGTTGGCCAGTACAATGTACAGCAAGCGGGTAGCCGCGTCCACATCACGGGTGAGACTACCAAAGTCGTTCATTTTCAATAAGTTACTCAGTGTGGTATCGCCGGTGCTGGCGCTTGTGCCATCCAGCAGCTTATACTGTATATCCAGCCGGTACCCTTGATCGCTCGTTTCGTTAATTTTACCCCACACGATCATTTGCACCCGGCAATCCTGTGCCTCCTTGGTCGCTTCCGTGGGGCTGGGGAAGTTTGCCGCAATATCGTAGCTTTCTTTTACGTCGGCTACGGCCACATCAGCAGCCAGACGAGGATTCTTGCTGAACAGTACATTTAGCCCATAGGCAATGTCAATGGCCGGGTCGGTCGCTTTCTTCTCCCCGGTTTGCTTGAACGGCAAAACCATAACTTTGTAACGGGTCTTGGCGTCGTAAACCGGGCAGTCGACTTTGGTCGGACTGTTGACGAAGCGCCAGACAAAGAAAGCGCCCACCAACGTGACGACTCCGCCGATCACGTAGTAGCGCCAGGCCTGCGAGCGGGTCGGGGCGCGCGGGCCTTCCTGAAAAGTCAGTTTTCCGGCTTCGAGGCGGCGAATGATTTGCAGGGCATTGTCCGTCACCTGGTTGGTGGCCAGTTGCGCGGCTTCCGAAGAGATGGTGCCGCGGATGCTTTGCGCTTTCACCTGGTATAATTCACCCTGATTCACCCGCGCTACTTGTGCCAGCTCGCTATAGCTGGGGTCACTATCGAGCAACGCGACCAACTGCACCATGGCAGTTTCAATATTTCCTTCCCCGATCAGGGCTTTGATGGTGGGAAGTACTTGTGGCAGGTCCATAACATTCGGGAATATTAAATCGTCAGCACCATGCCGACAGCGCTAAAGATAACGTGGGCAAGGGAAGAATAATTATTCAATACACTGTTAGCAAGGACTTAAAAGTGCCTGTTTATCAACCGAATAGGTTAATAAATGGCAGCTTTAACCGCCGCTTTTCAACAGCGGTTGTAATACACGCCAGACATTTTCGGCCACAATTTTTTGTCCGGCCACGTTGGGGTGAATACCATCTTCCAGGTTAAGCGCCGCGATGCCGCCGACATTTTCGAGCAAAAAAGGAATCAGGGCCGCCCGGTTACGTCGGGCCAGATCGCTGTACATCGTCTGAAAAGCGCCGGTGTAGTTCGCCCCCAGGTTGGGCGGGGCCAGCATGCCCGCCACGACGAGTTGACAGTCCGGATAGCGTCGCTGTACGCTGTCGGCAATGGCTTGCAGATTGGCCCTGGACTGGGCCACGGGTAGCCCGCGCAGGGCATCGTTGCCACCGAGTTCGAGGACGAAGACGTCAACGGGTTGTTGCAGTACCCAGCTGATCCGGCTTTTACCGTCGGCAGTCGTCTCGCCGCTGATGCCCGCGTTCACGCAGCGGTAGGGCAGTTGCAAACTGTCGATCCGCCGTTGAATGATGGCTACAAAGCCTTGTTCCGGAGCGAGCTGGTAGGCGGCCGTCAGGCTGTTACCAAAAAATACAATGTTTTTGCGGACCGCCGGTGCGACGGCGGCAGCGGGTGCCGCCGGCGTAGAAACCGGGCTATTCTTGGGGTCGGATTGGCAAGACGTAAAAGCCAGGAGACAGGCCAAAGGCCAAAGCAGACGGTTCATTTTCAGATTTTTAGAGCAAAACAACCGCTGCGAAAGAATGTTTTTTCTTAAAAAGACCGCTCGAATCGGGCAAGAATGTAAAAAGCAACGCAACGCCGGCCACCCCACGTACCGGAAACGACGGGTTTTAGAACAGGGCCGGACGTTGCTGTGCTTGCTGAGAGGCTGTTTTAACCATCCGATCCGGCCAGTTGTGCCGATAATGCCGGCACGTCTTCCTGCAATTTGGACTCGATGGCTTTCAAGGCGATCAGGTTATCAGCAGCGTGCAGCCGAGGAGGAGGAAGATTGTTTTCTGCATGGGAAGTAATTTTGCCGCAAGGTGAACCAGCGTAATGGCAAATGCAACAGCCGCCAATCAGGTGGCGGACGACTTAACTTACTTTAACCTGGCCGGATACAAACGTTAAAACCCCTAACAAATAATCAATTGATTATAAAAAACCTATACATAAGTTAAAAATATTTTATCAATACTATTAAGGAATTTTAATGGCCTGTGCAGATCAGGAATGCCCAGCCTCTTCAGGACGGGCCACAACTACGATGGCAGGCAATATCTTTGCGCCATGCGTCGTCCCCTCCCTTCGGTTGAAAATTTGGTCTCCGCTATTCGCTCCGGCAGCCGCGTGGCCTTAGGCCAGGCGATCACCCTGGTGGAAAGTGCCCGTCCTGATCATCAGATGCTGGCGCAGGCGGTTATCGCCCGCCTGCTGGCCGGCGCAACCGCTACGCCGGAGACCCTGCGCATAGGCGTCACCGGAGCGCCCGGAGTGGGCAAGAGCAG
>JBKJKS010000410.1:0-4473 GCA_046597295.1 Saprospiraceae bacterium | reverse complement strand
GTGTAACCTGGCTTCCATCGCGTTGCCCAAATTTGTGGAGAACGGCCAGTTCAACTTTGAGAAACTGGTCGAGATCACCCGCGTGGCCACCCGCAACCTGAACAAGGTGATCGACGTGAACTACTACCCCATCCCGCAGGCGGAGTATTCGAACAAGCGCCACCGGCCCATCGGCCTGGGCGTACAAGGCCTGGCCGACACTTTTATCCTGATGCGCTACGCCTTCGACAGCAACCAGGCCAAGCAACTGAACAAGGACATTTTCGAAGCAATCTACTTTGCGGCAGTGACCGAGAGCGCCGACCTGGCCGAAAAACTCGGCGCCTACGACACCTTCCAAGGCTCGCCGTTGTCGGAAGGCAAATTCCAGTTCGACCTGTGGGGTGTGCAGCCTTCCAAGCGCTGGGACTGGGACAGCCTGCGCCAGCGGGTGATGAAAACCGGCGTGCGCAACTCCCTGCTCGTGGCGCCCATGCCGACGGCCAGTACCAGCCAGATCCTGGGCAACAACGAGTGCTTCGAGCCTTATACCTCCAACCTGTACACCCGCCGTACCCTGGCCGGCGAGCACATCGTGGTGAACAAGCACCTCATGCGCGACCTGGTGCGGCTCGGCATCTGGAACGAGGAAATGCGCGAAGCCATCATGGCCGCCAACGGCTCGGTCGAGGGCATGGAGGATATTCCGGCCGATATCCGGGCGCTGTACAAAACCGCCTACGAGATCAGTCAGAAAGTAATCATCGACATGAGCGCCGACCGCGGCGCCTACATCTGCCAGAGCCAGTCGCTCAACGTGTTCATGGAAGCGCCCACCTACGCCAAACTCTCGTCCATGCACTTCTACGCCTGGCAAAAGGGCCTGAAAACCGGCATGTACTACCTGCGCTCCAAAGCCGCCGTGGACCCCATCAAGTTCACGCTCAGCAAAAAGCACCAGCAGAAATTCGTGGCCAATAAAGTCATGAGCGAGGCTTCCGTGAGCGCCACCATCGAAATGGCTCCGCCGCCGCCCGTACCGGCCATGTCGGCGCTGGATATCGAGGCGGTGCAGGTCAAGATCTGCAGCATCGACAATCCGGACTGCGAAGCCTGTTCGGCTTAGCAGGTAGTGATGAAAGAATGAAGTGGTGAAGTGATGAAATGATAAAGTGATAAAGTGATGATGCCGGCTTTACGCGGTCACTTCATCATTTCATCACTTTATCAATCTGTTGCGCCGGTGACCAGCTGCGGCGTGGCCTGATTTTTTGGGAATGCGAATAGTTACGTATTCGGGTAAACCTTGACGATCAAGCAGTTGATCCGTGGAGCATTCGAAAAAACACCAACTCAATTAATCCTCACCATTAAAATTTTACATCATGGCCAAAGGCAAAAATCAACACGTTGTCCCAACCGAAGAAGGTTGGGCCGTCAGAGGGGAAAGCAATACGCGAAACACCAAGCTCTTCAACACCAAAGCGGAAGCGGAGGATTATGCCCGGGAAATCGCCAAGAATCAGCAGGCGGAACTGGTGATCCATGGTAAGGACGGGAAAATCCAGAGTACCAATAGTTACGGAAACGACCCGACGGCTACCAAAGGGTAGGTAAGCGCAGTGCAAACTTAAACGGTCGCCGGTAGTGGCGAATATGGCCGGGGCTTTCAGCAACCTCCGCTATTGAACGCTTTTTCCCACACCCAGTTCGGGTCCCGGCCGGCTGCTGCCGGGCGACTGTAGGGCCGACCTTTTTGGTCGGCCCTATTTTTTGGTCAGTCCTGCCCTTGCCGGTAGAAACAAACCGGGCTATCCAGCAGATTGCACCTACCTTACTGCGCTGGTGGTTATATGCCAAAGGCTTCAACTGCACCCATTGCAAACCAATTTCAATCGCCTGATCGACAGTTTTATAGAAAATGAAGTGGGTATAGCCGAGCACTTTTTAAGCGTCTCCCTGGCTGCGCACCTGAAAGAAAACCTGTATCGTCTCTATGCGGATCAACGGCTGCTTGCTGCCGGTATTGGTAACGAGACAGTTACCAGACATGATAAATTGATCAGAAGCGATAAGATCTACTGGCTCGATCCGTCACACAATGACCTGCACGAAAATAGCTTCTTTGAACTGATGGATCGTTTTGTCACTTACTTGAACAGCACCTGCTATACCGGTATTACCGGCTATGAATTTCACTACGCGCTGTACGAAAAGGGGAGTTTTTACAAAAGGCACCTGGATCAGTTCCAGAACAACAAAAGCCGCGCCTACTCCATGATCATGTATTTGAATGCTGATTGGCAGGAAAAAGACGGTGGGGAGTTATGCATTTATCACCGCGACCATTTACAAAAGATCGAGCCACACAATGGCAAATGCGTGTTCTTCAAGAGCAGTGAACTGGAACACGAGGTACTGCTCACGCATGCGCCCAGATTGAGCATTACCGGCTGGTTAAAGTCGAACTAACGGGTAATCATTCTTCGATCCGGTACAGCACGCCCTCGTATTTTACCCAGCCCGTACCATCCACGGTCGCCAACAGCAGATTGTCGGCCAGACCAAGCCGCAGATCGTGCCTTTTTTTGTCGCTGGTGGAAAAATGCAGCGTTTTACTGCCCACTGTCATTTCATACTGCAGCACCCTGCGGTTTTTATAGTTCGGATAGTCGAGTTCGGTAACGGCCGATAAGTATTCCACTTCCCGGATGTGCACGGAGCCGTCCGTGCATTGAAAGTTCTCTGCCGGACCATCGTTTCCGGCTTGGGGATTGACCTTTACCAGCAGGGGTTCCAAACGACTTTTCAGCCCGACTAGCAGATCGTCCTCGTAACTGATGGGCGCCCAGGCGGAACGTTTGCCAGCTGGGCCCTGCACGAACACCAGGTATTCGCCGCCCGGCGTCCAGTCCAGCCATTTGCAGGCCGCAGCTTGCTGGAGCAGCGCCTCGAAGAGCGGTTGGTAAGCATCGCGTTGTTCGTCCGGAGTCATCAGCCCGACCTTTTTTTTGGAGGGGAAAAACTGTTCGTCATACACCGGTATGCGCTCCTGTATGGCAATTTTTTGCGTATCCAGCACCAAAAAGTGATCGCCGAAGCGAAGCAGCAGTTGATCATTAAGCAGTCCGAAAGAGCCGTATCCATATGTCTTTTGAGGCGGCAGGTCCAAGTGGTGTTTTACCTGCCCTTTGTCCCCCAGGTGATAGAGTCGGCAGGCAGCCATATCGCGTTCATTCGGATCCAGTACTTCTCCCTCTTCCATGGCCGGAATGATGGGGCGGTAGCCCAATACGTACACATGCTGCCTGTCTGGCGCGATAAAAAAAGATTTTACCGAATAACCGCTGTCTAACGGCACGGGTACCACCTGGGCGGTCGGCTGATCCGTTTCCGGAAAACGCGGGTATTCTTCGGGTTTTGCCGGCGTTTTTTTCGTGTTGCAACCAAAAAGGAGGGAGAGAAGAGACATGGCAAGGAGGAAGCGTCTGGTCATGGTCAGTTTGGTTGGAAGGGTACAAGCCAGGGGGCTACTTACATCGCCAGCAATAATCGGGTCAAGGTAACGGATTCTACTCAGCGGATCAGATCCTCCAGCAGCCGGTTCGGATCCAGTTTGCTCAGGTTGGCGCTCCAGGAGATCCATTTGTAGTAATTACCGCCGCAGAAAATGGCCGAGTTGTTGGAACCGCCGCTTTGCTCGCAGTACCGGTCTTTCAACGTTTTGGAATTGGCCAGCGGAAAATAAATTTCCAGATTGCCCTGGAAAAACTCCAGCAGCAGGCCGCCGCTCCACAGCAGCTGCTCCCTGGCCGGCCGCTCCGCTCCGATGAGCGTCGCATCGTCGAAGTAGCCGATGTCGAACCATGGTTTGAGCGGTATGCCCCAGGGCAGGCGGGCCGGCAGATCGGCTTTCAGGTTCAGCGCCAGGATGTAGTTGTTGGAATTGCCCACCGTACCGGCAAATGAAGACCCGAAAGCACTTTTGAAGCCCCCTTGCGTCTGGCTCACCTGGCGCGACCGCAGACCCTCGTCGTCGGAGCGACCAATGTACACGTCATCGAAACGATAGTCATTGAAACCCTGGGGATTGAGGGCGAAGGCCACCGGCTCCACGCCGCGGTTGCGCTCCGTGTTTTGCAAAAAATAGCCGCCGAAAACGCGCGCCGTTACCTTCCGTTTAGGCTGATAATAGAAGTGCTGCTTCCATTCCAGCGAACCGCGCAGGTAGTGACCGGATTGGTCGAACCGGTTGCGGTATTCGGGCTGGCTTTCCAGGGTGGCCACAAAACGGTAGGGATTGGGCAGCCGTTTCTGTACGGCCTCGTAGCGCAGTTCGTAAATGGTGCTTTTTTTCCAGCTTTTCCCACTAAAGACATTGGCCGTATCGAACTGCCCCACTTCGCGTCCGATGAACAGGGTGCGCATATTTACAAAATGCCGGAACGTATTGGCCGTGCCGCGGGTGGCCAGTTCGGCCCTGACCTGTGGCAC
>JBKJKS010000363.1:0-3750 GCA_046597295.1 Saprospiraceae bacterium | reverse complement strand
TGACCATTCCGAAACCCCTGATTCCGGTAGCCGGTAAACCCATCATCCAACGGCTGGTGGAGGACCTGGTGCATGCCTACAGCGGACAGATTGACGAAATATCCTTCATTGTTGGCGATTTCGGGGTGGAAACCGAGCGCGATTTGATCACGATTGCCGAGCGGCTGGGCGCACGCGGACGGATTTACCGTCAGGAAAACCCTTTGGGGGTCGGACATGCCATTTATTGCGCCGGGGAAAGCCTAACCGGTCCCTGCATCGTTGCTTTTGCCGACACGCTGTTCAAAGCCGACTTTACCTTTGATCCCGGCGAAGATGGCGTCATCTGGGTGGAACGGGTGCAGGACCCTACGTCCTTCGGGGTGGTGCGCCTCGACCCGGCCGGTTACATCACGGAATTTGTGGAAAAACCCTCGACTTTCGTTTCCGACCTGGCCATCGTCGGCATTTACTACTTTCGGGAGGGGGAAAAATTGCGCAGGGCCCTCGAAAACGTCATCCAGAGCGAGACCAGGGAAAAGAATGAATTTCAGTTGACCACCGCCCTGGAGCTGCTTAAAAAGGAAGGCCTGCGGTTCCGTACCGGCGAGATTGAAGAATGGCTCGACTGTGGTAATAAAGCGGCCGTGCTGTATTCCAACGAACGGATGCTGGAGATCCACCGGCACACCAGTCTGGTGGCCGAAAGCGCCGTGATCGAAAACAGCATCATCATCCAGCCCTGTTTTGTGGGGGAAGGAACGGTGATCCGCAATTCGGTGATCGGTCCTTACGTCAGCATCGGGCATAATTCGACGGTGGAAAATACCGTTATCAGCAACACCATCATCCAGAACGAAGCGCAGATAAAAAACGCTTTACTGGACCATTCGATGGTGGGCAACGCCAGCGTATTCACGGGTTCCAAAGACGAGCTCAACCTGGGTGATTTTTCTAATTTTTCAAAAGGCTAATTTCCGTCATCTTGAAATACCTGATTCCACTTTTCCTTTTGTTCTCGACGGTCTGCGGATCGGCCCAAAATACCATCGGCGGAACGGCGAACAACGTGCCCGAAGCCGAAGTCATCCGCCAAAGTAATTTCGTGGCCGCCGAACGTGAGCGCCTGCTCGAGCATTGGGATAAAGCCATTGGCCTGTACCAGAAATTCGTCTACGATAATGCCGGCCATGATGCTGCCTGGTACGGCCTGGCCCGCGTTTTCGTCGGTCAGCGCGACTATTCCGCTGCGCTGGATGCGGTGGCCAAGGCCGTCAGTCTGGCCCCCGACAATGAGTGGTACCGGGTCATGCAGGCCGACATTTATGCAAAAATGGATCGTCCGCAGGATGCCGCCCTGATCTTTGCGGAGCTGACCAAGCGCTTTCCCCGCTCGACGACCTTTTACCAGCGGCTGGCCTACCTGTCGGTATTGTCCGGCGACCCGAAAAGTGCCTTGAAAGCCTTGGACCGCCTGGAACAACTGAATGGATTCACGCCGGAAATCGCCGACCAGCGGCATACCATCTACGTCGCGCTGGGCGACAACCGCAAGGCCGCCGCCGAATGGCAGCGGCTGGTCAAGCGCCATCCCAATGAGTGGAAATATCGCTACCGGCTGGCCGAATTTTATACAGACAGTAAAGACCTGAACAGCGCCCGGCTGGTGTATGAAGACCTGTTACGCGCCAATCCCAACGATCCGGTGGCCAAATTAGCGCTCCTGCAGCAGGGCAAAGGCAGTTCGGATGCCACGTATCTGGTTTCCCTGCGCCCGCTTTTCGGCGATCCAAAAGTGTCCATAGATGCCAAGGTGCAGGAAGTGCTGCCGTTTTTTGCCAAACTGGATGCCGGTACAGACGCGGAGCTGCGTCAGAATCTGCTGCTGCTCGGCGATCTGGTCGAAAAGACCCATCCCAATGAGGCGAAGGCCTGGAGCCTTTCCGGTGATCTGTACTACCATGCCAACCAGCCCGCAGCGGCGCTCGAGCGTTACCGCCGCTGTCTCCAACTTGGGCCCAAGGTGTTCTCGGTTTGGGAAAACACCCTGACCATCCTGGCCGAGCAGAAAAACCACGACGAACTGTTGCGCACGGCGGAAAAAGCCATGGATGTTTTTCCCAATCAACCCAGGGCTTACTATTTCTACGCGGTGGCGGCTACCGAAAAAGGCCAGCCGGATGATGCGCTGATCCAGTTGGAACAAGCCAATCTAATGGTGGGCAATAATGCCGCCCTGCGCCTCGACCTGCTCGACCAAACCGGACTGGCCTACCTGAGCAAGAAAGATTTTGCCACGGCTATTGCCCGCTTCGAATCGGCCCTGACCAAAGGCGGGGATCGCCACCCCGCGCTGCTGGAGCACTATGGCGATGCGCTTTTCCAGGCCGGTCAACGCGAGAACGCCCGCCAGCAATGGCAAAAAGCCCAGGCCCTGCGCCCCTCTCCCGCGCTGGAACAGAAGATCAACCCGGGGAAGCGCTGATGATGCAGGAAATGATTGCCAAAACATTCGCCGGGCTGGAGCCCGTGCTGGCCGAAGAGCTGCAGGCGCTGGGCGCTACCGGTATCCGTCCCATCAAGCGCGCCGTCGTTTTTAACGGTGACAAACGCCTGCTGTACCGTGCCAACTACGAGCTGCGTACGGCCCTGCGCATTTTACTGCCGATCCACTCCTTTTCCGCCCAGGACGAACGCAGCCTCTACGCGGGCGTCCGGGAAATCGACTGGAATAACTATATGGGCGTAGGCGACACGCTGGCCGTGGATGCGGTGGCCCAGGGCGAAGTTTTTCGCCATTCACAGTATGTAGCCTTGCTGACCAAAGATGCCATTGTAGACCAGTTCCGCGACCGTTTTCAGCGGCGTCCCAACGTGAATACCCTGACCCCTGGCCTGCGCGTGAATGTACACGTGCTCGGCAACCACTGCGATATTACGCTCGATGCGACGGGCGGATCCCTGCACCGCCGGAATTACCGCCGCGATACCGTGGAAGCCCCGCTGAACGAAGTGCTGGCGGCCGGCATGGTGCAACTGTCGGGCTGGAACGCCCTGGGGCCTTTTGTGGATCCCATGTGTGGTTCCGGTACGCTGGCCATTGAAGCGGCGCTGCTGGCGCTGCGCATTCCGCCCCAGTTCATGCGCGAAAATTTCGGTTTTTTCAAGTGGCCGGATTTTGACCGCAAACTATGGGAATCGGTCAAAAAAGAGGCGGATGCGCAGGCCCAGACGTCGTTTGAGTTTTCGATCATGGCTTCCGACAAGGATAACCGCGCCCGCAACGCAACCGCCGTGAACGTACTTTCGGCGGGGCTGGAACAGGTCGTGCAGGTGGAAAAAATGCCGTTTGAAAGAGTGGTTGCACCGGAGATTCCGGGTACGCTGCTGACCAATCCACCCTACGATGAGCGGCTGAAACTGGAGGATACCGCCGCTTTCTACCACAGCATTGGCGATACGCTCAAAAAGCGCTGGCCGGACTGGAATGCCTGGCTGATTTCGTCCAACCGGGAGGCGTTGAAAAGCGTCGGCCTGCGCCCGTCCAAACGCATCACTTTGTTCAATGGCGCCCTGGAATGCAGTTTTCAGAAATTCGAATTGTATACGGGCAGCCGCCGGAAGGAAGATCATCCAACAATAGAATTACCTTAGCGGGCGGCTTGGCCAATTCTGTCATGTAGGAGACTGCCCGCGTGAAATATTTGCAAATGGTGGATAAAGCCTGCTGATTTGCGTGACAGCAATACCTTTGTCCCCGGCAGGGATGCA
>JBKJKS010000288.1:0-3603 GCA_046597295.1 Saprospiraceae bacterium | reverse complement strand
GCCAGCCACAACCGCCGGCGGTGCCCTGGCCGACGAGCAGTATAATGTGTTTGCACTGCCGCTGGAAAGCCCAGACCAGGGCGCCCGCCAGCTGGTGGTGAACCCCGCTATCCCGGCCGCTTCGCCCTTCGGCTGGCTGGATACCAATGGCCAGCCCGGCGCCGAATACACTTACACCCGTGGCAACAACGTCTTTGCCTATGATGATGCCGACAACAACAATACTCCCCCCACGGTGCCGGGAGCAGATGCCGGCGCTTCGCTCAATTTCGACTTTCCGTTCGATGGCAATGCCGAACCCACCCCGAACCAGAATGCCGCCATCACCAACCTGTTCTATATGAACAACATGATGCACGACCTCACTTATCTCTTCGGTTTTGATGAGGCGGCAGGCAATTTCCAGTTCCGGAACTACGGAGGCCAGGGCTTGGGCAACGATGCCGTCCAGGCCGAAGCCGTCGACGGTGGCGGCGAAAACAACGCCAATTTCAGCACGCCGGCGGACGGTAGTTCCGGCCGGATGCAAATGTTCCGCTGGGGTCGTCAGGGTGGCAAAATCCTCAACGTCACCGCGCCCAGCCCGGCCATTGGTTCCTATTTCGCTTCGGCAGCCAGTACCTGGGGCGCTCCCATTACGGAAATACCGTTGATCGGAGAAGTGGTCATCGCAAATGACGGCACCGGCTCCGCCGACTCCATCAAAGGCTGCAGTCCGGCGGCGAACAGCCTGGACGGTAAAATTGCCATGGTGGATCGCGGCGTCTGCGAGTTTGGCTTCAAAGCCCTGACCGCCCAGCAGGCCGGCGCTATTGCCTGCATCATTTGTAACTTCCAGCAAGGAACGGCCGGTATGGCCGCCGGCGCTTCCGGCGCACAGGTCAACATCCCGGTCGTCATGCTCCAGAAATCCGACTGCGACTTTTTAAAACAGTTTATTGGCAATAGCCTCACCGTAGAGCTGGTACAACCGGCCGTTTCCGGACCCAATTTCCTGGACGGTGATTTCGACAATGGCATCATCGCCCACGAATACGGACATGGCATTTCCAACCGCCTCACCGGCGGTCCGAGCAACAGCGGCTGCCTCGGCAATGAAGAACAAATGGGCGAAGGCTGGAGTGATTTCTTCTCGCTGGTGACCACCGCCAAGACCGGCGACGTGGGCAATAAGAAGCGCGGCGTCGGTAACTATGTGGTGCGGCAGGACGGTGATGGCGTGGGCATTCGGCGCTATCCCTACTCCACCGACATGAACATCAGCCCGCTCACTTTCGCCACCGTGGCGGAAAACACGGAAGTCCACGCGCTGGGCGAGATCTGGGCCGCCGTGACCTGGGATCTGTACTGGGCCATGGCCGATAAATACGGCTATGATCCGAACCTCAGCAACACCGCCAGCGGCAACCACCGCGCGGTGCAACTGGTGATGGATGGCATGAAAATGCAACCCTGTAACCCCGGTTTCCTGGACGGCCGCGACGCCATTCTGCTGGCCGATCTGATCAACTACAACGGCGAAGATTCCTGCCTGATCATCGACGTATTCGCCCGCCGCGGGATGGGCGTTGGGTCCAGCCAGGGCCAGAACACGAATGCTGCCGATGGCGTAGAAAGTTTCGACCCCATTCCACAGTGCCTGAAAGAACTGAAGATCAAAAAAACGAGTACGCCAATCATCGCCCCCGGCGATATTGCGACTTTCACCATTACCATCACCAACCACAAGGATGACGCTGCTCCCGGTACGGTGGTGACCGACGAACTGCCGGCCGGCCTGGATTTTATCGCCGCTTCCAATGGCGGTACGTATAACAATGGCTTGGTGACCTGGAATCTGGATAGCGTGGCCAACGGTCAGGTAATCAACCTTACTTATGCGGCCAAGTATGTTGCCACCACCGGTTCGCCGCTGCTGTTCCAGGATGTGCTGGATACCGATAACGAATGGACGGGCCTGACCCTCCTCGGTACGGATGCAACCTTTGCGCTGCAAAGCGACGTGGTAAAGACCGGCACTGCGGCCTGGAAGGCCAGCGAGTCATCAGTAGAAAAAACCGACCTGGTGCTCGAACCTTCCGGCGCCCCGTTCCTGGTGTCCGGCGTACAGCCCACCCTGCGTTTCTGGCATCAGTTCAACACGGAAGCCGGCGCCGATGCCGGCTTCATCGAAGTGCAGAAAGATGGGGAAACGCTGTGGCAAAAGGTCGATGCGACCAAAGCCATCCGTAATGGCTATACCGGCAAAGTGCAGTACGCCACTTTCGCTATCCCCTTCCTGAGCGGATTCTCCGGCAATTCCAACGGCTGGATACAGTCGTACTTTGATATGAGTGCCTTTGCGGGACAAGAGGTGCGCGTGCGTTTTCGCTTCGGCACCGATCTTAATACGGGCGTGGTCGGGGGCGGCTGGATCGTCGACGATCTGCAGCTCATCGACCTTATCAACTTTGACGGAGAAGCCACGGTGACTTCCGCCGATGGCGATCTGGCGCGGGCCAAGGCCCCGGAAAAAGGCGTCCTTGTCGATGCCGGCATCACCATCGCTACAGCAGAGCCGGCCAACACCTTTGGCCTGTTCGTACAGCCCAATCCGGCGGATGACCTGCTGCACCTCCGACTGGCGACCAGCCTGAATGGCGCCGTACAAGTGTCCCTGCTCGGTATGGACGGCCGCCCGGCTCTCCGCCGCCAAATGGACGGTTTTACGCCGGGCCAGGTACTCACCCTCGATGTGCAGCAGATCCCGGCCGGGATTTACCTGGTGCAGGTGCAAAGCGCAGCGGGCAGCAGTATGACCAAAGTGGTGATCCGATAAAAAGTAAAGGGCAAAGGGCAATTTGCAACAGGCAAAAGGGCAAAAAGGCACATCGTCTTTTTGCCCTTTTGCTTTTTTTCCGCTTGCGGGTAGGGGGCCTCCTACTTCCCCATCAAGGGGCAGGGTACATTCAGCGGAATCAAAAATCCGCGCTTACTCCCAGCCAATGTCCACTTCCAAGATCATTCGAATGCCAGGTAGTGATTCGCCATCCATCCTGTAAATGGTTTTTCCAGAGGGGGGAGAGCGGTATTTTTGAAAAAAATACCGCTCTCCCCCCTCTGGAAAAACTCATTCCCCTTTCCCCGCCTCCGGCAAAAACACCTCTGCCATCATGCAGCGGGCCGAGCCGCCGCCGTAGGTTTCGATGGTGCCGATGGGGCTGTGCAGCAGCTGGGTATGGCGCTCCAGGGTAGCGATCTGGGCGGACGTCAGCGCCTGGTGGGCGGTGGACGACATGACCAGCAGCGTCTGCCCGGTCGTGTTGCGCACCTGCAGCATATTGCCGGCGAATGCATTCATCTGGGCCAGGGAAATGGCCACGATCTCCTTGTGGGTGGATGCAAATTTTTGCTCCAGCATCCGTCGTTCCGCTGGGTCGCGGACCGAATCGAGGCAAATGACGACGAAGGTCTCGCCCAGGGCCATCATCACGTTGGTATGATAAATATTCTGGTCGTGGGCGTCCGTGGCGTGAAAGACGACTTTCTGGTAGCTGATTTCCTGGCAAAGGTCTTCCAGCAGTTGTGCGTCGGTGCGTGGACTGAGGCAGGCGTAGGCCAGGC
>JBKJKS010000123.1:0-9083 GCA_046597295.1 Saprospiraceae bacterium | reverse complement strand
CGGCCGCGGCGACTACGCCTGCTCCGGTACTGCCCCCCAAAAATGTCAATCAGAACCCGGCCCGGCAGGGCTTTCTCGACTTTGTCGCGCCAATCGTCAGCGTGGATACCTCCAAATGGCGCCTCACGCTGGACAGCAGCCGAACATTAGTTTTCAGCGCCCGGCCCGATTCCGTCGCGCCGCGTCGCGTAAATATTATTTTGCCCTGGAAGGCCGGCAGTGTTTATCAACTGCTCCTGCTGCCCGGTGCGGTCACCGACTTTTATGGCTTTCGCAATACCGATACCCTGCGGGTAACCTATACGGTACTTTCTGAAAAACAACTCGGCGGCCTCAACCTCACGGTCAACACTTTACTGCCCGGTAACAGCTATGTGCTGCAACTGCTGAACGGCAAGGAAATTGTGGAAACAAGGCGTTTCAGGGCTGAACTTCCGGAAAAACGCCTGACTTTCGGCAATCTGGTCACAGCTGCCTACACCGTCCAACTCATTGAAGACCGCAACAACAACGGCCAATGGGATACGGGCGACTACTATGCCCGTCGGCAGCCGGAGCGCATTTTTACCAAAAAACTGGAGACCCTGCGCGCCAATTGGGAAGTGGAGGCCACGATGGAGGCCACGACCAGAAGCAGCGTCAGTAAGGTGGAAAAGAAAAAAACGAATTAGCGCTCAGTTGCCCGATGCCTGCACTTCCAGTATTTTAGCCAGCAATTCGGCTTCATCGCCGCTGGCATAGTGCTTGTGCTGCCAGACGAGCCGGCCTTTTTTGTCGAACAAAAAAACTTGGGGCAGACCATTCAAGCCGCCGGGTAGGATGTTTCGGAAATACTGCGTCCCCTCCCAGTACGCCGGGAAAGCCCAACCGGAGGAACGGGCCATCCGGGCCATTTGCTGGAAACGCTGGGGATAGTCGATCGAAATCGCGAAGAGCTGGAAGTCCGCCTGACGCTGCCATTCGGCGTATTGCTTCGTGTAGGCGGCCAACTCCACCTGGCAGGGCAGGCAGGTGCTCAGCCAAAAGGCCAGCACCGTGATTTTGCCATTGCCCAATAGCGCTGCGCTGCCGGTCGCCACGCTGTCCGGACTAAACAGGGAAATCTGAAAGGGGAAGGGGTCGGCCGGTTGTGGCGTTTGCGCCCCTATTGGCCCGCAAAACAGGATTAAAAAGCCTATAACCGTTAAATAGCGCATGCGCGGCGGGATTTTTTTAACAAAGAAACAGAAAGTGTGCAATCAACCGGGTCGGGAGTGTGACGTGGCGAATTTTTTAACGTCCTATTAACGGTTTTAAGAAATTCGCTGGTCTGTCTGCGCTATTTTCCCGGGCTTTTGCGTCTCTTTACGCGATAAAGACATTCCCTTATTCTCTTAAAACGATTGGAAGTGCCGGCTACTGCCTCTAAAAAGTTGAGTGACTTTACCGATAGCGAACTGATCGCGCATTATTTGCGCGATCAGGATTCGATGTATTTCACTGCATTGTACCGGCGCTACGCAAGTAAAGTGTTTGCAAAATGCATTTCGATGCTGGCGGACGAGGGCCAGGCCCGCGACGCGACGCAGGATATTTTTATCAAAGTGCTGCTGAACCTGTCGAAATTCACCGAGCAATCTTCTTTTTCCACCTGGGTATATTCGATCACCTATAATTACTGTATTGACCTGATTCGGAAAAAGAAGAAGATGCCCCTGATTTTTACCGAGGATGTGGGCAAGGTTAGCCGGGAGACGGACGAAATAGATGATATCCCGGATAGTGTGTTACTGGAAATGGAACAAAACCGCCTGGAAAAAGTACTGGAATATTTGCCACCGGGCGATAAAGCCATTTTGCTGATGAAGTACATTGACGATCTCTCGATCCGGGATATTGGTGCTGTACTGAACAAAACGGAAAGTGCGATCAAAATGCAAATCATGCGGGCGAAGCATAAGTCGCAATCCATTTATGAAGAGCTGTTTGGCAAAGAGATCCGGGAATAGCCTGCGCACCCAGTCATTCATCATGAATACACCGATTATCGAACCGATTTCTACCACCGAAGCCACCCAGGCTTTAAATCAACCTATTATGGAAAATGAAAATGTATTTCAGCGCATGCAGCGCGTCAACGAGGAGCGGCTGCCCCAGGAAATAGAACAGTATCTGGTGCACCAGGCCAGTACTTTCTCCATCTTCAGCCGGGTGGTGGAGCTCTATGGCCCCAATGCCCTGGACATTGCCTCGCGCTATATTTGCGGGCATACGGACTGCCATTCGGCCGGGCCGCAGGGCAATCTGGAAGAAGAAGTCCCCTTTTGGCGGGTAAAGCCCTAGACTCGCACAGCCGTGGCGGGTATGACTATACTAACCCGTTGTTCATGAATTATTGATTTTCAACCACTTGTGCAATCTACTTTCTGTGTATGCAATTCTGGAATGACCTAAAAAATGGGGTCTTAACGCAGCTTTTACTCAAGTTCTCCGACGCCATTCCAAAAATTGCCATGGCGCTGATCATTTTGCTGATCGGACGTTTTATTGCCGGCCTGGCCCGTAAGATCGTGCGCCAGATCCTGATTGCGCTGCATGTGGACCGCCTGACGGAGCAACTCAATGACATCGACCTGGTGCAGCGCTCCGGCACCCGCATCGAATTATCCGGTGTGCTATCCAGCATGGTCTACTATGTATTGATGCTGGGGTTTATTGTGTTTGCCACCGATGTGCTGAACATTCCGGCGATTACCGCTATCGTGCGCGAGGTGATCGACTATTTGCCGGCCCTTTTTTCCGCCTTTATCTTGTTTTTGCTGGGTCTTTACCTAGCCGATATCATGCGCCGGGCGGTGTACACCACGCTACGCTCCCTGGGCGTGGCTTCCGCCAAATTAATCGCCACCGGCCTGTTTTATTTTCTGTTCCTGGTCATGGCGGTCAGCGCTTTAGCCCAGGCCAAGGTCAATACGGATTTCATTGCCAGCAGTCTGACGGTCATTATTGGCGCCGGCGCCCTGGCCTTCGCTTTCGGCTACGGACTGGCTTCGCGTGATCTGGTGTCCAGTTACCTGGCCGGTTTTTACAACCGGAATAAAGTGCGGGTGGGTGATGATGTACGGATCATTGGGGTGCGGGGAAAAGTCGTGCTCATGGATGCCACTTCGCTGATCCTGCAGACACCCGAACGGGCCATCGTCATACCATTGCACAAATTGACCAACGAAAAAGTGGAAATTTTCTATCCGGACGCGCAGGATGAAAGTCTGCTGCAGCCGGGCAAATAGCCGCCTGTCTTAATCCTTGACCCGCCTATCTTCCTCCTCTATGCTGGCAAAATTTATTCTTCCCGTCGCTTTTTGTCTTTTCCTCGGCCACCTCCAAGCCCAGGACCAACCCGAAGAAGTGCCGTATGGCTGGACACCCGGCGGGAGTATCGGACTCGATCTGTCCGGCATTGGCATCGTCAATCCCCGGGTGGGCAGCGGTGCTAACCGGTTCGGTCTGGGTGCCGTCTGCGCATTATTTGCCAATAAAAAAGAGGAAAGGTCGTACTGGGAAAATAAACTGGACCTGCAACTTTCGCTGCAGCGCCTGGGGAAAACCAAGCCGACCGATGCGACGGGTTTCCAAAAGAACCTGGATTTGCTGCGCCTGACTTCCCGCGCCGGCAGAAAATTGAGGAGCGACAAACTGTTCTTTGCCGTGGAGGGCATGGCCCAAAGCCTCCTGCTCAAAACCTACGCCAGCAATTACCTGTCGGCGCAGAATGCCGAAGATAAGGTGATCGCCAAATTTCTGTCACCCATCGAGTTGCGGCTCTCGCCCGGCCTGGATTACCGGCCCAATACGCACTACTCCATTTTTTATTCCCCGCTCAGCCTGCGCCTGATCTACGTTGCCGACGACAGCATAGCCGCCCTGAATATTCATGGCAACGACCCGGGCAAAAACAGCTCGTTCCAGGTCGGTTCCAACCTGGTGCTGAAGTACAACAACAAGTATTTTCAGGACCGGGTATCGGCGCTCAGTGCCCTGAGCCTGTACAGCAATTACCTGAAAAATCCGCAAAACGTGGATGTACTGTGGACCAACAACATTAGCATCAGCCTGTGGAAGGGCTTTTCGCTTGATTTGCTGGGCGAACTGAACTATGACGACGACGTGGCGATCATCCGCGACCGGGATGGTGATGGGTACTATAATATCACCTTGGATGGCGCCAGCAAAGGCCCGCAAATCACCGGCGCATTCCTGCTCAAGTACAGCAAGATATTCTAATCGGTTACATCTTCTGATCTTTGCCCCTTATCTGTTCCCGGTCAGGGGCAGACCGCTCTTTTCGATCAATGGAGTAGTCCTATTCCCATTGACTACATTTAACACATTGACCACATTTTGTTAAAATTCCTTTCTCCCCCATGCGCATTCTCCTGGTTTGTCTCGGCAACATCTGCCGCAGCCCGCTGGCCGAGGGCATCCTGCGCCACCAGGCCGCCCGGCGGAACCTCGACTGGCAGATCGAAAGTGCCGGTACGGGCGACTGGCACGTCGGTCAGGCACCCGATCCACGGTCCGTCGCTACGGCCCGGCGAAACGGCATCGATATCAGTCATCAACGCGGGCGGCATTTTCAACCGCTTGATTTTGAACGCTTTGACAAAATACTTGTTATGGATAGCGACAACCGGAGGGACGTGTTACGGTTGGCAAAAACCGATGTGCACCGGGCTAAAGTCGAATGTATCCTCGACTACAGCCACCCCGGTCAGGACCGCAGTGTACCCGATCCTTATTATGGCGGAGACGATGGGTTCGAAGCGGTGTTCGCCCTGCTGGATACAGCTTGCGAATCTTTTCTGGACCGCACGATGTTCTGATCTTTACTGTTCATCAGCCTTTGGCCATGCGCTATTTTTGCACCCTGTCCTATCGTGGAACCCACTATTGCGGCTGGCAGGTCCAGCCCAATGGGCTTTCGGTGCAGGCCGTGCTGGAGAAGGCCTGGAGCATCCTGCTGAACCAGCCAATTTCCATTACCGGTTGCGGCCGCACGGATGCCGGGGTGCATGCCCGCTACTACGTGGCCCATTTTGATGCGGAAGGCGAGGTAGGCCCGACGCTGCTGCACCGGCTGAACAGTTTACTGCCTGCCGACGTGTCCGTACACAGCGTTCAACCGATGCCGGCGGAAGCTCATGCCCGATTCGACGCTGTGGAGCGCAGTTACGAGTACCGCCTGCACTGGTATAAGGATCCCTTTGCCACGGAAACCGCCTGGTTTTTCGCACGCTATCGGCTGGTGAATTTTGAAAAGATGCAAAACGTGGCCAGTTTATTCCTACAGTACCAGGCGTTTGCACCGTTTTGCAAAACCCACAGTGGCGTCGAATCCTATAATTGTGCGCTGCAGGACGCTGTGTGGGCGGTTCAGCCCGGGCAGCAGGGCTGGGTATTTCAGATCAAAGCCAACCGTTTTTTGCGCGGCATGGTCCGGCTGATGGTCGGGGCCTGTCTGCAGGTCGGTCTTGGAAAACTGACCTTAACCGATGTACAGACCGCGCTGGACACCCAACGGCCCTTGAAAAAGAACCTCAGCGTACCGCCGCAGGGTTTGTTTCTGGTCGATGTAAAATACCCGTATCCGGTAGGAAGCGAATCCGTTCTACCGACCGGTCCTGTTAAAATTCTATCCGACTTTAGCGCATGACTTTTTCTTCGAGATTGATCGAGAAAGCCGTGGAAGCCTTTGCTTCCCTGCCTGGTATCGGCCGCAAAACCGCTTTCCGCCTGGTGCTGCATTTGCTGAAACAAGACAAAACCGTCACCTTACAATTCACGGATGCGCTCGTGCGGATGCGCGAAGGCATCCGGGAATGCCGCATTTGCCACAACCTGGCCGATGAGGAAGTATGCCAGCTCTGTGCCGACAACCGTCGTGACCGCTCGCTGGTCTGCGTGGTGGAGAGCGTGCGCGACCTGATGGCCATCGAAGAGACGAGCCAATACCACGGATTATACCATGTGCTGGGCGGCATCATTTCGCCCATCGAAGGGGTGGGGCCGGGCGATCTGCAGATCGAATCCCTGTTGCTGCGCGTGCGCGAGCAGGAGGTCAAAGAAATAATTATGGCCATCAGCCCAACCATTGAGGGCGAAACAACCATCTATTATCTTTCGAAGAAGTTGCAACCGCTGGGCGTGCAGGTAAGCGCCATTGCCCGGGGTGTTTCTTTCGGCGGCGATCTGGAGTATGCGGATGAATTGACCCTGGGCCGTTCTATTGTGGCGCGGGTTCCTTACGAAACCAGGGGTTAACTTTTGATTATCAGCAGATATCATCCCTGTCTCCGTACCTTAGCGCGCTGAAAATTTAACCGGATTTATGAAGCAGTCCACGATCGAAAAAGCGGTTTCTCTGAGTGGGGTCGGCCTGCATACCGGCAAAATGGTCACCCTGACGTTCAAACCGGCCGTGGTGAATCATGGCTTCCGTTTTCAACGGGTTGATCTGACCGATCAACCCGTCATTCCAGCCGATGTTAAGCTGGTGGTGTCCACCAACCGGGGTACGACTATCCGCAGTGGCGACGCGCAGATTTCCACCATCGAGCACGTCCTTTCCGCCCTCACCGGTCTGCATATTGATAATATTCTGATGGAAATAGATGGGCCCGAAGTGCCCATTATGGATGGCACCGCCATGCCTTTCGTGCAGGCACTGTACGCTGCCGGACGCATGGAGCTCGACGCGGAACGGGAATTTTTTGTGGTCACAGAACCCATTGCCTACAAAGATGAAGTGACGGGCACCGAGTTGCTGGCGCTCCCGGCGGACGAATTTGAAGCGACGGTTATGATCGATTTTAATTCCACCGTACTGGGCCTTCAGTTTGCCGCCTTGCATAGCCTGGCCGATTATGTCACGGAAATTGCGCCATGCCGGACCTTTGTTTTTGTGCATGAGCTGGAAAAACTCCTGGAAATGGGCTTGATCAAGGGGGGCGATCTGGACAACGCCATCGTTATCACCGACCGCCGGATGGATCAGGAAGAGCTGGATCTGCTGGCCAAAAAGATGGGTAAGCCCAGCATCAAAGTGGATGCCGAAGGCGTGCTGAATACCGTAAAGCTCCGTTTCCAGAATGAGCCGGCCCGCCACAAACTGCTCGACGTGATCGGCGACCTTTCCCTGATTGGCAAGCCCATTCGCGGCAAGATCGTAGCGACCAAACCGGGGCATACCGCCAACGTCGAGTTTGCCAAGATCCTGAAAAGGCACCACTTGGAAAAACGGCGTTTGATCGGTATTCCACGCTATGATCCGGACAAGGAGCCTATTTACGATACCATGCAGATCACCAAGCTGCTGCCGCACCGCTTTCCTTTTCTGCTGGTCGACAAAGTGATCGAACTGAGCGCCAACCATGTGGTGGGCATCAAGAACGTAACGTTCAATGAGCCGTTCTTTCAAGGCCATTTTCCCGATAATCCGGTCTTTCCGGGGGTGTTACAGATGGAAGCCCTGGCGCAGACGGGCGGCATCCTGGCCTTGAACAGCGTGACCGACGGCGAGGTATGGGATACTTACTTTTTGAAAATTGACAATGCTAAATTTAAGGCCAAGGTTCTCCCTGGCGATACTTTAATCCTGAAAATGGAACTGATCGAACCCATCCGGCGCGGCATCGTACACATGCAGGGTACGGCTTACGTAGGCAGCAAGATCGTCTCTGAAGGCGAACTGACGGCTCAAATAGTGCGCAGGGCACCGAAAAGCAGTGCCGGGGATGGGGGTTGATGAGCAGTAAAACGGTGCCGGGGCCTTTCCCCGTCATCTCTAACCGAACTATCGTGATGAGTTACTCAAACGGCTTGCGGGATATTCACCCCAATGCAAAGATCGGCCACAACGTTACTATTGGCCCGTTTACGGTGATCGAGGCAGACGTCGTCATCGGCGACAACTGCTGGATCGGATCCAATGTGAACATCCTCAACGGGGCACGCCTGGGGGAAGGCTGCCGCATTTTTCCCGGCGCAGTCGTGAGCGCTATACCGCAGGACCTGAAATACCGGGGGGAGAATACGACCCTGATTATCGGCAATAATGTAACGGTGCGCGAATGCTGTACCCTCAACCGGGGCACCAGTGCGGCCAATACGACGGTCATTGGCGACGATTGCCTGCTCATGGCTTATGTACACGTGGCCCACGACTGTGTGATCGCTGATCGCTGCGTACTGGCCAACAACGTGACGCTGGCCGGCCACATCGATATCGGTTACCAGGCTACCCTGGGTGGCATGGTGGCCGTCCATCAGTTCGTCCGGATTGGCGAACACGCGATGGTCGGGGGCGGTTCGCTGGTCCGCAAAGACGTACCGCCCTTCGTGACGGCCGCCCGGGAGCCGCTGTCCTATGCGGGTATCAACTCCATCGGTTTGCGCCGCCGCGGTTTTTCCAAAGAAGAAATGCACCACATCGAAGACATTTACCGGGTGTTATTCGTCCGCGGCCTGAGTGTTCGTAAAGCATTGAATATCATCGAAGACGAAATCATGCCTTCCGTTCACCGCGAAAGGATCCTGGATTTTGTGCGCACCGCCAAACGCGGCGTGATGAAGGGCTTCCGCACGATGAACAGCGCCAGCAAAATGGCGGAACCGGTCCTGGATTGATGACCATAGCCCTCCAAAACGCTGGAAAACGCTACCGCCTGGAATGGATTTTCCGCCAGCTGGACTACCATTTTCAAAGCGGCCGACGTTATGCCATCCTCGGCCCCAACGGTTCGGGTAAATCCACCCTGCTGAAGGTACTGTCGGGTCATTTGTCGCCTTCCAAAGGACAGGTGGATTTTACCGAAAACGGGCAGACCATAGACGGGGAACGGGTGTACCAGCGGGTGAGTTATGCCGCGCCCTATATCGAACTCATCGAAGAATTTACGCTGGAAGAGCACCTGCATTTTCACGCCAGGTTGAAGCCCATGCAGCCCGGCATGAGTTCCAACCGCCTGGGCGAACTGCTGGCCCTGCCCCGCGCCCGGACCAAGGAGATCCGTTTTTTTTCCTCCGGTATGAAGCAGCGCCTGAAA
>JBKJKS010000085.1:0-5351 GCA_046597295.1 Saprospiraceae bacterium | reverse complement strand
CGCTGGTAGTCAGCTACCTGGATGAAACCGAAGATGCTGAAAAAACGCAACAGGTTGTGGAAAAAATGGGACAACAATGCGTTCTCGTACCCGGCGACATCGCTGAAGAAGCGCACTGTCAATCCATTGTAGAACAAACACTTGCCCACTTCGGCCGGTTGGACATACTGGTCAATAACGCGGCGATGCAGTTTCCCCAGGAAAGTATCGAGCGGATTAGTAGTGAACAGCTGCAGCGCAGCTTTGCGGTCAACATTTTCAGTTTCTTCTACCTGACCCGATTTGCGGTTCCACATCTTAAAAAGGGCGGCTGCATCATCAATACCAGCTCCGTAACAGCCTACCGGGGCAGTAAGGAGCTCATTGACTATGCCGCGACCAAAGGCGCCATTGTGTCGTTTACCCGCTCCCTCTCCGCTTCCCTGGCCGAAAAGGGTATCCGGGTCAACGCCGTAGCCCCCGGCCCGATCTGGACGCCGCTCATTCCGGCCACTTTCGATGCCGAAAAAGTAAAAACTTTTGGTTCCGATACGCCGCTGGGCCGGCCCGGACAGCCAGAAGAGGTGGCGCCCTGCTACGTATTCCTAGCCAGCGACGATGCAGCCTACATGACCGGACAGGTTTTGCACCCCAATGGCGGTGAAATTGTCAACACCTGATGGCTGGGCATGGTTTTTTAACGTTTCCTTAAAACATTTCTCTAACCAATCTAATATCTCGACAATGAAACACGTCAAATTTTTGTCCCTGCTGCTGGCCATCGCCGTCTGCACCTTACCTGCATGTAACACCGATAAACCGAAAGACAGCGAAAAAATGGCCGACAAAGCCAATGATGCCAAGACGGAAACCAACCGCTCGGAAGAAGATGCGGAATTGCTCGTGAATGCTGTGAGTTCCGATATGTATGAAGTTTCGGCCGCCGAAGTAGCTGCCAGTATGGCCACGCAGGCATCGGTCAAGGAATTTGCCACCATGATGATGAGCATGCACCGCACCATGATGGACGAAACCAAAATGCTGGCTTCCAAGAAAGCCTACACCGTGCCGACCACGATGGCCAATGACTACATGACCCAGGTGGAAGACATGAAGAAGTGGGCCAAAGGCAAGGAATTCGATACCAAGTACATGAAAGGCCAGGTCGATCAGCACCAGGACATGTTGGATGATATTGAGAAGCGTATGGCTGCCTCGGCGGATACCGATATCAAAGCCTGGGCCCAGAAAGCCTCCAGCGGTGTACGGATGCACCTGGATAAAGCCAAAACGATTGCCGATCAACTGAATACCGTTTACAAATAGGCGGAATTTTCCGGAACCAAGCTCCGCAAGAACAGTTATACAGGCTGTACTGGCTTTCGCCGGTACAGCCTGTTTTCTTTCGTTCGGACGTACCGGATGAAGCGTGCCCCGATATTTCCGGGATGTCCTAACCTTGCGCACAATTCAATTTCTTTATGTCTCCTTATCTTCGCTTTGCGCTGGCCCTGGTCGTGGGAATAACGACGGGTATTATGACCATGATCACTATCCAGCATTTTTTTTCCTTTCAGCCGCCCCCCGGGGTGGATTATGCCAGCGGCAAGCCTTATAATGAGTGGGTCGGTTCGTTGCCCAATCGGGCGTATGTGTTCATGCTGGGGTCTTTTCTGGTCGCCTCGCTGGCCGGCGGATTCGTCAGCCGGCTGATTGCTCCGGCTCCGGCTCCCTTCCCGCTGGAGCTCATCGTCGGCTTCGTCCTGCTTTTTTATTCGGTGGTCACTTTTCAGGCGGCGCCCACACCGCCCTGGCTGACCTACATATCTTCACCGGGTTGTATGATCTTTGCCTGGCTGGGCGGCTGGGCAGGACGGCGTTTGCGGGCAACCCGGCAAATTAGCGTCGTGCCATGACGACACGGTGCCGTGCATCAGATCGGTAAGCTTCAGCAGTTGTACGCCTGGTAAATCCACCTTACCTTCCACCCATGCCCAATACGCCACTTTTTACGCTCGTCTTGGTTTTTTTGTGCCATGTATGCTCCGCACAAACCCAGCCATGCGGAGATTGCGTCACTGCATTTCCGCTTTGTGATAAAACGTTTTTGCACTTTAGCGTCGCTGAAGGCATTGGCTACTTCGCTGATGCCCCTTTCGTTCCTTGTTTCCTGCAAGGGGAGACTGTAGGCCAAGCCGAGGAAAATGCCACCTGGGTTTACTTCAGGATTCAGGCCGCCGGCCAGTTATCGTTTACCATCACCCCGGATGTCAGCGAAGACGACCTGGACTTTGTACTGTTCCAGTTGCCGGCAGATGGAAATTGCGATCAAAAGAAAGTCCTTCGCTGTATGGCGGCCGGTGACTCGGAGACAGCACTGCATAGCCCCTGCAGAGGCCAGACGGGACTACGGCCCAGGGAAGAGGACACTTCCGAGGATCCCGGTTGTTCCCATCGGGATGACAATAATTGGCTGAAACCGTTAGATGCCGAAGCCGGAGGCATGTACGTGCTTCTGGTGAGTAACATTACGGCGCCGCACGGTTTTACCATCCAGTTCAAAGGGTCGGCCGTGTTGGAGCCTTGTTTGCCAGTGGTGGAAAAAAAGGAGTGAAAGGCAGCTGGGTTTTACTCCGCACTGCCTTTTGACTCGCCTGCTTGTTGTTAGAACGCCACCACGGTTGGACCAAAAGTAAGGCCGCTGCGCATTGCTGCGCAGCGGCCTTTTATTCACTTGGTTAATGTGGCTACGATCAGCGCGTCAGGGTAAGTGATTTGGTAATAACCTGGCCGTCGACCAGTACGCGCAGGAAATACAAGCCTTGTTCCATACGCACCGGCTGCCACTGGAAGAGCATGCTTCCTTCCAGGCTACCTTTATAAAGCACCGCTACCGCTTGTCCCAGCGAGTTGACCACCGTGATCCGGGCGTCCGCGGCCTGTAAACCGTTGACTTCCACGTGGAGCACATCGCTGAATGGCATTGGGAAACAGCGGACGGCAGCAGCTTGGCCCGGTGTCCTGCCAGGTTCATCCGTACGCTCCTGCGAATCGGCACACAGCCCTTCGTATATACCCACGGAGCCTTCATCGAGGGCCTGGCCATTGTCGTCCAGCGGCGCCCCCATGATGACGGTTCTTCCGCTCATGGCTATACTGGTGCCGAGTTCGTCGCCTTCCTTACCGCCGCCATCCGTCAACTGACCGACCAGCACCCAGCCGTTGTCCTGCCGCAGGTAGACGAAACCCCGGCCCGAGTTCGGCCCGAAGGGGTTATCGCCGCGCGCGCTCACTACCGCATATTCCCCGTCGATGGCCACGCCGCTACCGTAGCGGTCCCCGGCCTGGCCGTTGTTATCGATCAGCACATTGTGCTGGCCCCAGAGGTTGGCGATGCCCAGGTGGTTTTGCGCGAAAATGAAGGCCATGCCCCCATTCTCCCCCTTGGTGTCATTGCCGTCGGCGCCGACGATCGCCCAGGGGCCGCTGATGCCCACGCTGGCCCCGAAGTTGTCGTTCAGGCCCGACTGCTTGGCGGTCATTTTCGCCACCTGTCCCCACTGGTCCGCACCGTTCTCATTGCGCCCGAAGACGTAGGCCGCCCCGGCGTTCTGGTTGAAGTCGTCCACGCCGTTGGCGCCCACCACCGCGTGATCGCCGTCCAGCGCCACGGCCACGCCCATATTGTCATCCGGTGCACCGGTGGCGGCCAGCAGTTTCTTCACCTGGCCCCAGTTGTCCGTTCCGCCCTGGTTGCGCGAGAATACATAGGCCGCTCCGGCGTTGCTGCCACTCTCATCGTCCTGATTGGCGCCCACCAGCAGGCGCCCGCCATCTAAGGCGAGGCTTGCGCCGAAGTGGTCGCCCGAGTCCGCGTCGGAGGCCGTAATTGTTTTCACCAGATTCCATTGGTTTGGATTCTGCGGACTTTGATAGAAGATGTATACGGCACCCTCGTTACCAACCAGGCTTCCGCCCAATGGCGCGCCTACAACAGCAATGCCACTATCTATCGCCACACTCGCGCCGAACAGGTCGCCCGGCAGGACATCGGCGGGCAGCAGTTTGAGGACTTCACCCCACTTGCTGTCGCCGCCTTTATCGCGGAAAAGCAGGTAGGCGGCGCCGAGTCTCTGACCGTTCGGGATTTTTTGATCGGCGCCGACGATGGCCCAATCACCCTGTACGTCTACGCTGCTCCCGTATTTATCCTGGGCGTTGCCATCGCTGGCGAACTGCTTGGCTACTTTTACCCAGTCTTCGGCCTCGTCGGTCAGTCCGTCGCAGTCGTCATCGAAGCCGTTGCAAATTTCCGCGCGGGTTTGCACCTGGATGAGGAAATTGCAGGAACTGACGTAGCCCTGCTCGTCGGTGGCGGTAAAGTTAACGGAGGTAAAGCCGACTCCGAGTTCACTCTGCGGTGGGGTGGAATAGACGGCACTGGTCACGCCGCAGTTATCAGTAGCCGTGGCCGCAAAGTCCGGCGCGGCGGAGCACAGTCCCTCATCAGTTTGGACGACGATGTTCGCCGGGCAGCTTACCACCGGCGGTTGACCGTCGGTGATGGTGACCTGCTGGATGCAGGTGCCAGTATTGCCGCTCAGGTCAGTGGCGGTATAAGTCACCAGGGTAATGCCGACGGGAAAGACGGCGGGTGCGTTATTCGTCACGCCGTTCAGCCCGCAGTTCTCGACGCTGAGCGGACCGCCGAGGACGACGGTGCTGGAGGTGCATTGCTCCGGGTCGGTGAACCGGCTGCGGTTGGGCGGACAGGTCAGCGTAGGCTGCTGGTTGTCGGCAATGGTGACGGTGAAACTGCAGGTGCTGGAGTTGCCGGCGGCATCGGTGGCCTGGAAGACGTTGGTAGTCACCCCGACCGGGAAGAAAGCGCCGCTGGCCAGGCCCGAGAGTAGTATGATACTGGACACGCCGCAGTTGTCCGTAGCGGTTGGCATGTTGAAAGTGACCACGCGTCCGCAGAGATTGGGCGTGTTGACGTTGGTGATGTTGGCCGGGCAGGCGATGGTGGGCGCCTGTACGTCGTTGATTGTAACGCTGAACGAACAGGTGGAAGAGTTGCCCGACTGGTCGGTGGCCCGGAACACGACGACGTTGACGCCGACCGGGAACGCCGAACCACTGGCCAGGCCCTGGATGCGCACCAGCGACGATACGGAGCAATTATCCGTAGCAATGGGGGTGTTGTAGGTCGCCACCGCGCTGCACAGGCCCAGGTTATTACTTAATGTCTGGCTGGGCGGACAGACGATGTCCGGCAGCTGTACGTCGTTGACCGTCACTGTAAAGGAACAGGTGGAAGAGTTGCCCGACGGGTCGGTAGCGCGATAGACCACCGTGGTGGTGCCGACCGG